>JADJYT010000003.1:300000-470851 GCA_016719635.1 Sphingobacteriales bacterium
TACCTTAGGCGGAAAAACGTGGAGAGACCTGACACGTAAAAATGTAGGCAGTCACATCGCCATTGTTTTAGACAATCAGGTATATTCCGCACCTGTGGTAAACGGGGAA
Source organism: Sphingobacteriales bacterium (assembly GCA_016719635.1). Lineage (NCBI taxonomy): Bacteria > Pseudomonadati > Bacteroidota > Sphingobacteriia > Sphingobacteriales > Sphingobacteriales bacterium. The sequence continues at coordinate 300,110 of JADJYT010000003.1, forward strand.
ATTGATGGCGGTAACTCACAAATCAGCGGCGGATTTGACGTACAGGAAGCCGTAGACCTGGCAAACGTATTAAAGACAGGTAAACTTCCGGCATCCGCAAGAATCATTGAAGAGGAACTGGTAGGACCGTCACTTGGAAAACAATCCATCAATGCCGGATTAATCTCCATGATGGCCAGTTTCCTGTTGGTGGTGGTATTTATGGTTTTCTTCTATTCTTCCGCAGGAGTAGTTGCCAATCTGGTCTTGCTTCTGAACTTATTTATGATTATCGGACTGATGGCCGGATTCAGTTCCACGCTGACATTGCCCGGTATAGCAGGTATCGTATTAACCCTCGGTATGGCGGTCGATGCGAACGTAATCATATATGAACGCGTCAAAGAAGAACTGAGGGAAGGTAAAAGTTTGCTGATTTCGGTAGAGGAAGGATTTAAACACTCCCTGTCTGCCATATTAGACGGTAACATCACCACATTCCTAACAGCCGCCATCCTGTTCTTTGTCGGCCTTGGACCTGTTAAAGGATTTGCGGTAACCTTAATGATTGGTATCGGAACCACCTTATTTACGGCTGTATTGCTGACAAAAATAATTGTTGACAAACGCATGGAAAAAGGCAAGTCACTGAATTACTTCACCCCATTTACCAAAAACTTTCTTCAGGGAAAGAACTATGATTTTATAGGAACGCGAAAAATCACCTATGCCATTTCCACCGTCTTCATCATTATCGGCCTTATATCCTTTTTTACGAAAGGATTTGAACTGGGCATCGATTTTAAAGGTGGCCGGGAGTACAAAGTTCGTTTTGAGAAGGGAGTCAACACCAATGAGGTTCGGGAAGCATTAAATGCAACGCTAGGCAATGGAACGGTCGTTAAACAATTCGGGTCCGCCAATCAGGTTAAGATCACCACCTCCTACCTGATTAAAAAAACAGGCAAAGAAGTAGACGGGCAGGTGGAAGCTGCCGTATATAAGGGGCTGAATAAATTCATTCCCAATACATCGCTGGAGACTTTTAAACGGGTGAACCTGATGAGTTTCACAAAAGTGGATCCAACCATAACAGGAGACTTTAAGAGAAGCTCCCTTTTAGCCACTGTCTTATCCCTGGTCATCATTTTTATCTATATCTTAATCCGATTCCGAAGATATGGTTACTCGATAGGTGCAATTGTTGCTACGGCACATGACGCATTCGTTGTACTGGCATTGTTCTCCATTTTGCACGGCATCCTGCCCTTTGCACTGGAAATTGACCAGACATTCATAGCGGCGATCCTTACGGTTATCGGTTATTCTTTGAATGATACGGTTATCATCTTCGACAGATTACGGGAATACCTAAAATTACGTCCGAATGCGGTCATGAAAGATACCATGAACGCTGCTATCAACAGCACCTTATCCCGAACATTCAATACAGCCTTTACCGTATTTATTGTGGTATTCATCCTATTCCTGTTCGGAGGCTCCGTGCTGAAAGGGTTCTCCTTTGCAATGCTGATCGGAGTGGTAGTGGGTATTTATTCATCTGTTTTCATCGCTTCACCCATCATGTATGACCTGGACAGAGACCACGACAAATATGTTGCTGCCGAAACAAAAAAGAAAAAATAAAACTTAATTTTTTATTCAACTCTAAAGTCCTGTTTTACAACAGGACTTTTTTATTTTACAGTATGAAAAATACAGACTTTCTAAATCAGGTAAAGTTCCCGTTTCCGGTCAGGCAACAGGTATTGTGGGGTGACATGGATGCCTTTAAGCATGTCAATAACGTAATTTACTTCCGCTATTTTGAAACCGCCAGGGTGGAATTTTTCAACAAAACCAATCTTTGGCAAACCTATATCGACGAGAATATCCGAATAGTGGTAGGAAAATTAGAATGTAATTATATCCGGGAAATCATCCATCCTGCCGAAATAGAAATTTCAGTAGGCATCAAAAAGATCGGCAATTCCAGCCTGACCGTTCATCACATCGTAATGTACAATGGAGCCATAGCAGCACATGGTGAAGGTGTCATAGTGGCTACCAGTCCTGTCACCGGGAAATCAACACCGTGGACAGATAAATTAAATAGTGAATTTACAAAATGGCTGTAGCAGGAGGTTAATATTGCTGTGTAAACACGGAGAAATGCCGGCCTTTTTCTTCCAGTTCACTGATGGCATTGGCAAATATATTATTGATGACTTCCAGGTTGTACTTCTCATCAAACAATAAATCTTCATAATTAAAGATGAGTAGCTGAATATTATTTTGTCCAATCCAGGACAAATCATTCAGGCATTCATCCAGTGAATCGAAATTGGGTGAAAAGTAATCCGGAAAATTCAAAGCCTTTGCTATTTCATCGTAAAAGTAAGGCAATACGGAACATTTCTCTCCGTCAATAAATCCGAGGAAAATACCGTTTACAACCAGATTATTTTTAAATGTCTGCATGTTATTTCACTTCTCTAAATGAATTATAATGATCGCTTGTGTACCATGCCCTGCCGTCACTGCCGGTTACGAGCCGCTGGGCACCTCTGTTTTTCCCGTCTGTTCTCGGATTGACGTCCCATTCCCTGTAGCTGATGACATTACCGGCAGCATCGCGTTCCGGCAGCAGTTTCTCATAGTTCCCGAAACGTCTGCCACCTTCATATCCTATCGGCGCCTTATTTTTTGTTCGAACAAAACCCAGCACTTGCAAAACTTTTGAAGGTATGAATGTATCTGTTTCTGCCGTTTGTTTTTTACTTCCCTTCTCTTCGATTACCTCCGGAACCGTTGGTGATGAAATAACCGTTGGCGCAAATTCTTTTTTAGCGGCATTGTAGCCATCCAGATAACCTGCCTTGTAAACGGCATCATAATCAAATCTGGATAGCTGGCTGCATCCGGAAATGAAACCTGAAAAAAACAAACAGAAAATTACCCACAGCAGCGATGACTTCAATAGAGAGCGGATATGTAGATTCCAAAAACGCATCGCTTAAACAATTACAACAACTACTTCTTGTTTGCCTTGGCATGGTCAGCCAGGAACTGGGCAAGTCCCTTATCCGTCAGCGGATGGTGGAACAGCCCGACGATAGAACTCAACGGACAGGTTACCACATCGGCGCCGGCTTCTGCACATTTTACGATATGCAATGAACTTCGTACAGAAGCAGCCAATATTTGTGTTTTGAATTGATAATTATCATAGATATGCCGAATCTGGTGTATCAGTTCCATGCCATCCAGATTGATATCATCCAGCCTTCCGACAAAAGGACTCAGGTAGGTAGCACCCGCTTTGGCTGCCAGCAATGCCTGTCCGGATGAAAAGACCAGTGTACAGTTTGTTTTGATACCCTGATCCGAGAAATACTTGATAGCTTTCACCCCTTCGCGAATCATGGGGACTTTCACCACAATGTTTTTATGCAGTCTGGCCAATTTTTTCCCTTCTTCCACCATACCTTTATAATCCGTGGAAATCACTTCCGCACTCACATCCCCATCCACAATCTCACAGATTTTTTTGTAGTGATTCCATACATTTTTCTCCCCGATAATGCCTTCCTTAGCCATCAATGAAGGATTAGTCGTGCAGCCATCCAGAATACCCAAGTCTGCTGCTTCTTTAATCTGAGCTAAATTGGCGGTGTCAACAAAAAATTTCATTCTTGATTTATTTGATTACAATAATAATAAAATAAAACGTAATGACCGATAAATGTTATTCACGTCAGGTTCCTCTGTTCGCTTTGTAACCATTTGAGCCAAACCATGTTTAAACATATTTAAGATAGATTTAGTACAGAAAACTTTACCTTTGCGCCATGAATCAACAGAAAGCATTTTATCCGTTGTTATTTGCCGTTATATTAGCTTCAGGAATCTATTTAGGGTATAAAATCCAGGACAGAAACACTGCCCGATACAAAGTTTTTTTTAATTCTGAAGCCGGCTCTAAACTGGATAATATCCTCCGGCTGATAGATGCCAAATATGTGGATACGGTGGACCAGCAAAAACTGTATGAAGATGCCATCACTAAAATGCTGGAAGACCTGGATCCGCACAGTGTGTACCTGCCTCCCATGGAAATGAAACACGAGGCGGAAATCATGGAAGGGAATTTTGAGGGAATCGGAATCGAATTTTCCATCTTACGTGATACCGTACATGTCTTAAGCCCTATCAGCGGCGGGCCTGCCGAACAGGTCGGAGTTTCGGCCGGGGATAAAATCTTAAAGATAAATGACTCCTCCTTTGTTGGAAAAAACGTGACCAACGAATCCGTGATGAAAAATTTAAAAGGTCCTAAAGGCAGCCAAGTGAAAGTCACCATGATGAAAAGCGGCACTAAGAAAGCGATTTCCTATACCATCAAAAGGGATAAGATTCCATTATACAGCGTGGATGCCGGCTTTATGATTGACCGTCAGACCGGATACATTAAAATCAACCGTTTTGCCAAGAATACCTATGAGGAATTCATGGTAAAACTGGACACCCTGGTGAACAGGGGAATGAAACGATTGATTCTGGACCTGCGTCAGAATCCGGGCGGATTTATGGAACCTGCCATCGCCATTGCCGATGAATTTCTAGACGGAGACAAGACGATCGTTTACACAGAAGGCCGAACCATGCCCAAGACATACGAAAAAGCCCGAACATCCGGACTTTTTGAGAACGGCAATCTAGTGGTATTAATTGACGAAGGTTCGGCATCCGCCAGTGAAATCGTCAGCGGTGCCGTCCAGGACTGGGACAGAGGCATCATCATCGGCAGACGTTCTTTTGGTAAAGGGCTGGTGCAGCAGGAATACCCGCTGGGAGACGGCAGCTCGGTAAGGCTGACCGTTGCGAAATATTTTACACCCAGCGGCAGAAGCATACAGCGTCCTTATGAAGATAATGTGAATGCCTATTACGAAGACATCTCCAAACGATTCAAAGACGGAGAAGTATTCAATCAGGACAGTATCAAGCAAAACGGTAAACTGATTTATAAAACCCTGTTAAAAGGCCGTAAAGTGTTCGGCGGCGGAGGTATCACTCCGGATATTTTTGTACCACTCGACACCAGCATGATCAACCCATTCGTATCGGAGGTTTTCGGTTTGAATCTGCTGCAGGAATTTTCCTACAATTATTACAATGAGCATAAAGCTGCATTTAATGCCTTTGCCAATTTAGAGACGTTCAAGAATAATTTCAAGATAGACAACAATTTCTACAGCTCCTTTACAGCATACTGTTTCAGTCATGGAGCGAATAAAGAATCGGCTGTGTACGCAGAGCAATCAAGGGTTTATTTAAGCAATAAGTTAAAAGCATTTATCGCTAAACAAAAATGGAAAAGCGATGGATTTTACAGTGTCTCAGCTCAAGATGACAAGATGGTGCAGCGTGCCCTGCAGGAACTGAAGTAAGTGCTTATTTTTTTCGGAAGAAGATATTAATCGGAACACCGGACAACGGAAACTGTTCGCGCATCCTGTTTTCCAGATAGTTTCTGTATGGTTCACGGATAAAGTCCGGATGGTTGCAAAAAAATGCGAAGGAAGGTGTCTTGCTCGGCAGCTGCGTAACGAATTTTATTTTGATATACTCCCCGCGATAAGCCGGCGGCCCGTATTTCTCAATCTCTCCCAGCATGATTTCATTCAGCTTATGGGTTGGAATTTTAATCTGTTTGTTGTTATACACTTCCAGCACCTTGTCCACCGCCTGATAGATACGTTGTTTTTCCAGCGCTGAAATGAATACGACAGGAACGTCGGTGAATGGGGCTATCTTTTCCTTGATTCTTTTCTCGAATTCTAAAATGGTTTTGGAATCTTTTTCAATGACATCCCATTTATTCACAACGATCACCACGCCTTTCTTGCGCTGTTCGATGATGCTGAAAATTTTCAAGTCCTGCAATTCAATACCCACCGTAGCATCGATAATCAGAATACAGACATCGGCTTCCTCTATGGCTTTCACCGCGCGAATGACGGAATAAAATTCCAGGTCTTCGTGCACCTTATTTTTCTTCCGGATACCGGCGGTATCAATCAACAGGAATTCCTTTCCGTATAGATTGTAATGGGTATGAATGGAATCTCTGGTGGTGCCGGCTATATCTGTAACGATATTGCGTTCCTCACCTACCAACGCATTCAGCAGGGTGGATTTTCCTACGTTTGGCTGTCCGACAATGGTAATCTTGGGAAGGTCGGCATAGATATCGACCGCATTATCCAATTCCTCCGGAATCTGATCGGTAATGAAATCAAGTATCTCTCCAGTCCCGCTTCCGCTCATGGAAGAAACACAGAACAGGTTCTCAAACCCTAATCCGTAAAATTCATTTGCCTGATAGGAGCGTTCCGTATTATCCACCTTATTGACGGCAATGATAACGGGTTTCTTAGTTTTGCGCAGCTCCTGCGCCAGCGCTTCATCCAGATCCGTGATGCCGGTGGTCACATCCACCATAAACACCATCAGGTTGGCTTCTTCGATAGCCAGCCGGACCTGTCTGCGGATCGCTTTTTCAAAAACATCTTCTGAATGTAACACAAAACCGCCGGTGTCAATCACATTGAATGTTTTACCGTTCCATTCGGTGATGCCATACTGCCGGTCGCGCGTGACGCCGCTGAAGTCATCGGTAATGGCTTTGCGTTCTTCCAGCAAACGGTTAAACAAGGTGGATTTTCCCACATTCGGACGACCTATGATTGCAACTGTATAAGACACGGCGATTTACGATTTATATTGTTCGATGTACGTTTTTGTAAATTTCAAACAGCAAAGGTAGGGATTAAGTGTATTATATCCTTGAAACACAATTTACTAAAATCTCATTATTACATTATTTCATTACCAAATCAGGCACTTAATAATCCCTGTACCCAAACTTCCGCAGCATGCTTTCATTATTCCGCCAGTTGTCGGAGACTTTGACGTGCGTTTCGAGAAAAATCTTTTTACCGAAAAACTTTTCCAGGTCCAGGCGCGCCTGCGTGCCCACTTTTTTAAGCATTTCGCCGTTTTTACCAATGAGTATCGGTTTCTGGCTCTCGCGTTCGACATAGATCTCTGCTGAAATCTTAATGATATCGCCGTCTTCCATAAAGTAGTTGAAGACCACTTCACAGCTGTACGGTATTTCCTGTTTGTAGTTCAGCAGGATTTTTTCGCGTATCACCTCCGTTACAAAAAAGCGCTCCGGACGGTCGGTGATTTCATCTTTATCGAAATACGGCGGGCTTTCCGGCAAATACCCGATCAGGCTTTTCATCAGTTTTTCCAGGTTCCAGTTAAATTTGGCTGAAAACGGCATGACTACTGCCGGCGGAAAATCCGCTTCCCACAACTGGCTTTCCTGTTCCACCTCATCGTGTTCGGCAATATCCATCTTATTGAGAAGAAAGATAACCGGCACATTCATCTTTTTTATTTTCTCATACTCCTCCGGCTGTTTTTCCGGCTTGTCGCCGATTTGCACCATATAGATAAAGACATCCGCATCTTCCAGGGACGTGCGCACGAAATCCATCATGGATTCCTGCATCTTGTAAGCCGGTTTGATGATACCCGGCAAATCGGAAAAGATCATCTGAAAGTCCTCCCCATTCACGATTCCCAGAATCCGGTGGCGGGTAGTTTGTGCTTTGGAAGTGATAATGGATAACCGCTCCCCGACGAGCGCGTTCATGAGTGTGGACTTACCGACGTTCGGTTTGCCCAGGATATTGACATAGCCTGCTTTATGGTTCATGGTAGATGGTCTAAATTTTTATAAAAAAATCCTGTAATTCGATGTAATTATAAATTTACTCAAAATTAATGTGGATATGCAAATAAAAGAGTGTAATTTTGTGGCATATCGCGGGATGGAGCAGTTGGTAGCTCGTCGGGCTCATAACCCGAAGGTCATAGGTTCGAGTCCTGTTCCCGCTACACAGTTAAGAGGCTTCCTTACGGAGCCTCTTTTATTTTATATCGTATGTTCGTCGTATATGTCTTATATTCTGAGTTAAACGAGAAAATCTATGTAGGATTTACCGCTAATCTTGAAAACAGGTTGTTATCACACAACGTATTAGCTAAAAAAGGATGGACGATCAAATTCAGACCCTGGAAATTAATTTACACTGAATCATTTGATGTTAAATCAGATGCAATGACCAGAGAAAAACAGTTGAAATCTGCGCAGGGTAGAGCTTTTATTCATAGTCTTATAAAATAAAAGCCTCGTCGGGCTCATATCCGCCGGTTGGCGGACATAGGTTCGAGTCCTGTTCCCGCTACACAGTTAAGAGGCTTCCTTAAGGAGCCTCTTTTATTTTATATCGTATGTTCGTCGTATATGTCTTATATTCTGAGTTAAACGAGAAAATCTATGTAGGATTTACCGCTAATCTTGAAAACAGGTTGTTATCACACAACGTATTAGCTAAAAAAGGATGGACGATTAACACGGATGGAGCACTTTTATATAGTATATAGTAAAATTCCTGCTTTGCGGTGATAGTTAAAATCTTTCCAACTGGCTGAAGAAGAAGCTTCCTTCTATCGCCGCATTTTCATCGGAATCGGAACCGTGCACCGCATTTTCGCCGATGGATTTGGCAAAACGCTTACGGATAGTTCCTTCTTCTGCCTGCGCAGGGTTGGTCGCACCGATCAGCTTACGGAAGTCTTCCACCGCATTGTCTTTTTCCAGGATAGCGGCTACTATCGGGCCTCTGCTCATGAATTCCACCAATTCACCGTAAAAAGGACGTTCTTTGTGTATCTCATAAAATTGTCCCGCCTGTTCCGGAGATAATTTGGTGTATTTCATACCCACGATTTTAAAGCCTGCTTCTGTCATCATCGCCAGAATGGGGCCGATATTGTTCGCTTCCACCGCATCGGGTTTAATCATTGTAAAAGTTCTGTTGGTAGCCATTTGCGTATTTTTGTGCGAAAATAGTTATAAGTTATAAGTTATTGGTTATTAGTTAAAAGATTTACCATTACTTAACGTAAATCCATATTTGCTTTCTGTTTCACCCGCACTTTAGTATCTTTGAGCGGCATGGAAAATATAGCAGCACTTATTGAATTTTTACAGACACCCCGGAATATCGTTATCACCACCCACCAGAAACCGGACGGTGACGCGATGGGTTCTTCCCTGGCGCTGTACAATTATTTACAGCCATCAGGCCATAATGTGCGCGTCATCTCCCCTACGGAGTTTCCGGCTTACTTCGGTTATTTGCCCAATTGTGAGGAAGTCTGGAATTACCTGGAAAACCCCAATCTGAGCCAGATTGCCATCGGTGAAGCCGATTTGATTTTCTGTCTTGATTTCAACGATCTGAGCCGGATAGAACCGCTCGATGCATTCATCCGGGAGAATACCAACGCTCAGATTGTGCTGATTGACCATCATCTCTACCCTAAAGATTTTGCGCATTATATCTTACACGACCTGAAAGCCTGCTCCACCTGCGAACTGGTGTACCGGTTTCTCGGTCTGGTGGATGCCGCCTACGTTCCTACCAAAGAGGTGGCGGAATGTATTTATACCGGCATTCTGACGGATACAGCCAGCTTTTCGAACGGTGCCACCAACAAAAATGCACTGGTGATTACGGCACACCTGCTCGACTGCGGCCTGAACATCCTAAACGTGCAGGAACAGCTAAACCAGAACGGCCGGGAAGAGAAACTGCGTTTCCTGGGCAATGCCTTGTTCCGCAACATGATCATACGGGAAGACATCGGCATCGGTATCATTATAGTGGACAAAAAAGACGCCTACCGTTTCAACCTGCAAACCGGCGATACGGAAGGGTTGGTGAATTATCCGCTGACCATTAAAAATGTAAAAGTAGCCGTACTCATCAAGCAGGAGCCCAAAATCATTAAACTTTCATTTAGAAGTAAAGGTGATATTTCCGTAGAAAAAATCTGCAGGGAACATTTTGAAGGCGGCGGCCACCGCAACGCCTCCGGCGGCAAATCTTTCCTGACTATCGAGGAAACGATTGACAAAATCATTGATATCTTTCAGAATGAAAAAATAGTATAACTAAAGACAAACGTGTCGTTAACGAAAGTACTATCTTGGTTTTATACTTCCAACACCCACTATGTTATTGTAGAAATTACCAAGGCCGTCATATCTGACTTTATACAAATCGTCTCCTTTTATCTCCAGTATGACGGCGGCTTTCCATTCCGAATCCTGGTATACCTGGACTAATTCGCCTAACCTGAAAGAAGTGGTATTGTCAGGTGTAACATTAATGGTTTCTGTTTTGGTATGGATAACCGTATCCTTGATCGTTCTGTTGATGACAAGCGTATCCCGTTTGGTTTTATAAATGGTATCACGAATGGTCTTTGACATAGAAATGGTATCTTCTTTTACATTTTGCAATACTACCGCATTGTCCTTCCCTCTGAATACCGTGTCCACTCCGGATTTGCCGATATAAACCGTATCTTTTATGATTACAGGTTTTCTGTCATCGCCGTCAATAAATACGATTTCGTTGTCATTAACAAGCCTGTCATATACTTCTGAATAACTATCAAAATGTACAAAATACTGACCATTTTTATTACTCAGCAACGTGGCATTCTTCCATTGACCTTTACATATAGAAAACACTTTTACTTTGCTGCCAATCTTTTGTGCGGACAGGTTAAAGCTTTCTGCGAATAAAACGGAGAAATAGAATAATCTAATTTTTCATGTTTTGGTTTTTGTCTGATAAGTATAAATAATATATCTGACTTCTAAAAACTGTCGGCAATAATTAATAAGTACTTGAATAACCCATGCCGACTTTTTCATACCTTTACCATCATCCATGACACGCCTATCCGTCAACCTGAATAAAATAGCGCTTATCCGCAACTCACGCGGTAGCAATTATCCTGATTTAGTTCAGGTGGCAGCCGACTGTGAACGCTTCGGCGCACAGGGCATCACCGTGCACCCCCGTCCGGATGAACGCCACTGCAAATTTTCCGACCTGCAGCTGCTAAAAGACGTGTGCTCCACGGAATTTAATATTGAAGGCTATCCGAATGACCACTTCATACTGGAAGTGCTGAAAGCCAAACCGCACCAATGCACCCTCGTACCAGACGACCCGAATCAGATTACATCCGATCATGGATGGGATACGATTCAGCATTCCGCATTTTTGAACGAGCGCATCTCAGAGCTGAAGCGAAACAACATCCGGGTATCCTTATTCATTGACCCGGTGGCGCACCTGATTGAAGGTGCGGCAAAAGCCGGAACCGACCGGATAGAATACTATACCGGCCCCTATGCCAGACATTATCCTTCCAACCCTGCCACTGCCATACAGGCCATTAAAGAAACCTGTTCGCTGGCGCTGCAAGCCGGCCTGGGTATCAACGCCGGACATGATTTAAATCTGGATAATTTAAAGTACCTGAAAGATAACCTGCCGCAACTGGATGAAGTGTCTATCGGGCATGCGCTGATTTGCGATGCCATGTATCTTGGTCTGGAAAATACGATACGCCTTTACCTGAACCGGCTGCAATAATCGTTTTAGTTTTTGGAAAGCTGCTGCAATGAATCATACACATGCTTGAGTGAATCTATATTGGCATTCAGCAAGGTGGAATCCTGCGATGCTAAAAACTCCCGTGACAGTATGGTATAAAATTCGTCCATGCTGACGGTGTCTGACTTTTTCATTGAATCCGCTGCGGGTTGCTGAGCTATTATTTTGCGTTTACGCTCACGTTCCTTTAACTCTCCCGATGCCTGAAATAATAAATAGACCATCGTCCCTATAAAAAAAATAAAGAGGGCAACCTGCAAACCGGGATATTTGATTTCCAGCTTAGAAGCCGGTGCTACAGGTTGTTTGGGCACATAGGTCGGATTACGGCGGTATTTATCTTTCAGCGATTCCTGAGGGAGTCTGTTGAGATAAATATCATTCAGCGATTCGTTATAGGAAGCGTGGTACTGGATTCTTTTATATTCGCTGGACAATATTTCATACGCTTCGTTGACATCTACAAACTGCTGTTCCGCCTTTTTATTACCCGGATTTTTGTCGGGATGGTATTTTAAAGCCAGCCGCCTGAAGGCCGCCCTGATTTCCGAGGAAGGAGCGCCAAACCGCAATCCAAGCACTTTGTAATAGTCTTTCATTTCACCAGTAAAATAATTAAAATACGTCAAAACCTGACAAAATACCAAAGCATTGTAAATATAACCGCTGTAAATAATCAGTGCACCTAATAGATACTGCCAAAAAGCAGATTACAGGAATAATAATTATTTTTTAGTAGCTAAATAGGGTTATCTTAAAAAGTGAATTGTGAAAATATCTATACCTGTTGGAGCTGTTAAAAAATAACCAACTTCCAAGACTGAAAAGAATCAAAGCTCGCTGAAATTAATACTAAACCAACTGCAGCAAGTGCAGAAGATTTTAACTGCAATATTCAGGATGAGCAAAAGCGTAATGATAGTTTTGTACTTTTGGAAATCATGAAAAACGCCACCGGTGAGGAGCCGGTATTATGAAGTAATTCGATAATTGGTTTTGGCAATAAAAGATATTAAAATCCAGCGACCGGCAGGTGGGTGAATTGGTTAAAGATTGGTTTTTCTGCTCGCAAGACAGACTTATCACTATACTTGAGTGCAGAAATTAAAGAGCATGCCGCTTTCCTTGAAAAATTTGGTACATATAAAACAGGAGCAGGCTGTCTGTACACAAAAAGCTGGAAGATATTGACAGAACGATTCAGAAGAAAATTATAATCGTTTCAGTAAAATTAAACAGATAAGCGTTCACGCGCCCGTATAACGGGACTTTAGGCAAGCTGAAGCCTGGAAAAAAATCCACACTGTTTTTAGCGTCTCGCTAAGATCACAAACAGTTGAAATATCTCACCATTACGTAAAAATCAACCTCGAGGGTGGCCCCTTCGAAGCATCACCTTCTAATCTGCAACAAGAATTCTCGCGGTGTCCGTCATATCTTACCAGAGGTCATAACTTTTGGTTCTCATGAACACAGATTTTACAGTAGCTTTTGCTTGTCAATTTGGAACTCCCATCAGATGAGCATAAATAATCCGGCATTATCCTGTAACTTTATAGAATACAGAATGAGCTTTAGCCCACGAAATCAATCCCTGAAAAACACCTTGTACTCTTGGTACAGGATAGTTTGCATCACGGTATTCCTGCCTGTATTTTCAGTGCAGGCTAAAGACGATACGTATAAAAATGAATTCGTCAACAGGCGGTCTTTCGGTTTTACCGTTCAGCAAGCCATTCCTTTTTACAGACTTCCAGAAGGTAAGCCGTATTATTCCGCAGGTATTACGGGAGTCTATCATCAGCCATTTTTCAAAGCCAGGCGGCTGGTGAATGCAGGCATAGACATCCTGCCGCAGATATGGTTTTCAAAAGCGCATATTACGAGTGTTGAACTGGGCCTCAATGTCAGTCTCAACCTGAATATCCAACTCAAAAAGACATCTGTTCTGTCCTTTCACATAGGCAGCGGTGTTCATTACTTCGGAATGGAAACTGAACGTCAGGCGGAGGGGTTTACCTTTTCGGATAATTTTTACCTGACGTATAAACATCTCGTCACGATGAAAAATAAAAAAAAAATCGGACTTGGATTCATGACCGGATTCCGGCATCTTTCCAACCTCAACGTGAAAAGACCGAATACCGGTATAGACTCTATTCTGTTGGGATTTTGCTTTGACAGGATATTTTAATCCTACAACAACGGAAACTTTCCGGGATTCGTTTCGTGCATCAATTTGTTGATGGCGCTAAAAACATTTTCCGCACTGGGCTTGCTGAAATAGTCGCCGTCGCTGCCAAACGAACCGCGGTGTTCTTTTGCGCATAAAGTAACCGGCTCACTATCCAGGTATTTAAACAAATCTTGTTTTTCCAGCACCTGCTGCAGCATATAGGCTGTACCTCCACCCGGAAAATCTTCGTCTAAAAAGATGACCCGGTTGGTTTTGCGGATAGATTGTCCTATAACTCCATGAATATCAAAAGGCAATAAAGTCTGCACATCTATCAGTTCTACGTCTATACCCATCTTATTCAATCCTGTTATCGCCTCCTGTGCCACCCGCACACAGGAACCGTAGGTCACCAGTGTTACATCTTTTCCATCACGGATAACTTCGGGAACACCCAACGGCACCGTAAAATCACCCGGATTCAACGGCATCTTTTCCTTTAATCGATATCCGTTCAAGCACTCTATCACCAGGGCAGGTTCATCTCCTCTCAGCAGCAAATTATAAAAGCCGGCGGCCTGTGTCATATTTCTCGGCACACAGACATGCATCCCGCGCAAAGCACCCAATATCATCTGAATCGGGGAGCCGGTATGCCAGATGCCTTCCAGCCGATGACCGCGTGTCCGGACTATCAGCGGCGCTTTTTGCCCGCCTTTCGTTCGGTAGGATAAACTGGCTAAATCATCCGATAAAGGCTGTAAGCCGTACAGCAGGTAATCGAGGTATTGTATCTCGGCAATCGGACGCAGGCCACGCATGGCCAATCCAATTCCTTCTCCCATGATACTGGCTTCCCGGATACCGGTATCATAGATCCGTTCAATGCCGTATTTTGCCTGCAAACCTGCAAATGCCTGATTGACATCCCCTATTTTTCCAACATCTTCCCCGAATGCAACTATCTTAGGGTCTCTCTCCAAGTTGGCATCAAAGCAGGCATTCAGCACCTGATAGCCACTGACCACCGAGGCCTTTTCCTCATATAATGCTTTTACTTCCGGCAAACGCATTGGTGAGAAAAGTGAATTGGTATGCTGATAAGAGGAATAACGTTCCTCATTAACCTGCAACTGTACGTTCCTCCATTTCTTCAGTTCTTCAATCGCCGGGGAAGATTCAGCTTTCGTCAATATGAGTACATCGGAGATGGTTTTAAAAACATCCCTGCGCATCGGGTCGATGGTATGTTTTAATTCCAGCTCAACTTCTTCGAGCAGTTCCTTGTGTTCGGATGTTTCCGCAATCCGGCGTATCAGGGCGACCACCTCTTTCAGCTCCTGCAAAATAGGCTGGTGAAACTTGTTCCAGGCTGCTTTTCTTTGTTCGGCTACATATTTCTGCGCCTCGTTTTCTATGACATCCAGTTCCTCCGCAGCAGCCATCTTATTGCGGATAATCCATTTCCTGAACTGCACATTGCAATCGTGTTCCTTTTCCCATTCCAGCCGCTCCGGGCTTTTATACCGTTCGTGCGAACCGGACGTGGAATGCCCCTGGGGCTGGGTCAGTTCCTCTACGTGGATGATGGCAGGGATATGTGTTTTCCTTGTTTTATCCGCCGCCATTTTATAGGTCGATACCAGTTGCGGATAATTCCAGCCTTTCACCACATAGATATCATACCCCTTGCTTTTTCCTTCCCGTTGAAATCCTTTTAAGACCTGAGAGATACTTCCTTTGGTGGTCTGCAGTTCTTTCGGAACGGAGATACCGTACCCGTCATCCCAAACGGAAATAATCAACGGCACCTGCAAGACACCACCCGCATTCACCACTTCCCAAAACAATCCCTCGGAGGTGGAAGCATCGCCGATGGTAGCGAAACATATCTCATTTCCATTGTTGCTGAAATTGTTTTCACCGATCTTTTGTGCCAACTCCCTGTATTTTTTGGAAGCCATCGCCAGGCCAAGCGCCCTTATCATCTGGGAAGCCGTAGGGGAATTATCGGCAGCGGAATTTTTTGCTGTATTAAAGACTTCCAGCTTCCGTCGGGATGTAAATTTCTGGTTGCGAAATGGTTATTCATCTGCCTGCCGCCCGAATGCGGGTCTTCTTCCAGAGAAGGGCTTGCATATAGCTGCCCGAACAACTGCCCCACATTAACAATACCTGCCGCCAGAGCAAAGGTCTGGTCGCGGTAATAGCCTGCCCGGAAATCTCCGTTTTCGAATACTTTAGCCAATGCAATCTGGGGTAACTCCTTACCATCTCCGAAAATGCCAAATTTCGCTTTACCTGTCAGCACTTCCTTCCTTCCTGTCAAACTGGCAAAACGGCTGATACTGGCTACGCGAAAATCATTCAGCACCTCCGTTTTGAATTCCTCAAATGACACAGGCTGATTTACACCTCTAGTAATCAATATGTTAGAAGAAACCACCGACATGCATCTAATTCAAATCTAAATTACAACGAAAAATGAATATATTCGTTTAAACTTGCACAGTTTATTAACACAATTGAAAAGTTATTAATGGCACGTTAAAATTTCTGTGGATACCTGTTTTTTGGTATGTTTTTTGTGATTTTTGCACTAAAAGTACGTTTATGAAATATCTGATTATCTTATTGTCCTTCTTTACACTAACTACCCTAACTAAGGCTGACCCTCCTGCTTCCACTAAAATAAAATTTTCTGAAAAGGAATTTAACTTCGGCACATTACCGCAAGGCAAACCGGTAACACATGAATTTGAGTTCATGAATATAGGCAGTGAGCCGGTTGTTTTGGAAAATGTAAAAGCATCCTGCGGTTGCACCACGCCTACCTGGACGAAAGAACCTGTGATGCCCGGCAAAAAAGGAAATATTAAAGCGCAGTACAATATGGCACGGGAAGGAAGCTTTAGGAAATCCATTACCGTCACCACGAAGGACGGGGAAACCGTGGAATTATATATCTCCGGAAATGCCGTGGAGCAAAAACAGGGCGTTGACAATGCGGAAGGAAATATGCTGGGAGGAAAAGCAGAGTAACAACTAACAAATAGTATTGATTAATAATAATATTCAACTCCGTGCAATTACGCACGGAGTTTTTTATTTTTGCGTGAATATTCTTTATGCCAACCATTTCCCATAAAGGCGAATCCATGCCGGCCTCCCCTATTCGTAAGTTAGCCCCGTTTGCTGAACAGGCTAAAAAGAGAGGCATACATATCTACCATTTAAATATCGGGCAGCCGGATATTGAAACACCTCATCAGTTTTGGGACGCCATCAAGCATATGGACAGAAAGGTATTGGAATACAGCCCGTCCAACGGGTTTGAGGAAGTCCGGAACGGTTGTGCACGTTTCTTTCAGACACGTTATGGACTGACCAACTTGCTGCCGGAAGATATTTTAATAACGACGGGTGGTTCGGAAGCATTATTATTCACGCTGCTTTCCATCATGGATGCAGGCGATGAAATCATCATACCCGAGCCGTTGTATGCCAATTATATCGGGTTTTCCAAAAGCGGCGATATAAGGGTGGTACCCATATCCACTACATTTGAAAACGGCTTTGCATTGCCATCCATAGACGAATTTGAAAGAGTCATTACCGATAAGACAAAAGCCATCCTCATCTGCAATCCCAACAATCCGACGGGATATGCTTACAGTGACGAGGAACTCATCCGGCTGAAGGACATTGCGCTCCGACACGATTTATTCCTGATCAGCGATGAGGTGTACCGGGATTTCATCTATTCGGACAACAAGACCTATACTTCCATATTCAGCTTTCCCGACCTGGCACAGCACGCCATTCTGATTGATTCCATTTCCAAGCGATTCAGCGCCTGCGGAGCACGCATAGGTATGGTGGCCACCAAAAACAAACAGGTGCTGGAAACGGTGCTGAAATTTGCCCAGCAACGGTTAAGCCCTCCGACAGTGGAGCAATTGGGGATGCTCGGCCTGCTGGAAGTGGAAGAGGAATATTTTCACAAAGTCAATATAGAATACCGGAAGCGCCGCGACACGCTGGTGGAAGGGTTGAATAAGATAGAAGGTGTAAAATGCCCCACTCCCGGCGGTGCCTTTTACTGTATTGTTCAGTTACCGGTAGAAGACACCGACGATTTTTGCCGGTGGATGCTGAGTGATTTTAATTACGAAGGAGAAACGGTGATGATGGCACCTGCCAGCGGTTTTTATGCCACGGAAGGAAAAGGGAAAAACGAGGTGCGTATCGCCTATGTGCTGAACAGCAGGGAATTAAAGAAGGCGATCAAATGCCTGGAGGAAGGGCTCAAGAATTATGATTTGAGAATTGAGAATTAAATTAATTAGCTAATTAGATAATTGTCAAATCATCAAATTAATCTATATCTTTATGGAACTTTACATCTTCTTTTGAAGTTATAGCAATTAGTTCTTTGTAAAAATTCTATCTTAAATCGTAATTCTGAAATCATAATTCGTTAATAAATTGGGGTTGACAGGAATTGACGGCAGGATAGTGGATAAGTAAGCATGCCGAGCATTGTGCGATTTGGCTCGTTAAATTTAATGCACGAAATCTTTTTATATGGCGAGAATACTTTCGCAATGGCTGCTTAATACAGGTTATTAAGCCCGGCCTTTGTACTCCGGAATAGTTTTTCCAATACTATCCGACAGTGCATAACCGAATTGGAATAGTGCTGCAGTTGTTTCGCCTGCAATATGAAATTCAGAAAATAAGATGGCAATCGGTACGCAATAACGCCTGTTGCCGTTCGAAAATCAAGTTACTGCTAAGCATGTAGAAAGCGTATAAACGTTTTGTCCGGACGCGAGTTCAAATCTCGCCAGCTCCACCACATAGAAAGCGCACCAAATAACCGGTGCGCTTTTTGCTTTATCTCAATACCAGCCATAAGTGAGGTTAAACACTTTTCTACAATTACTATGAGGCAAAGTCACTTACATTCGCCGCGCCGACCAACCCAAGTTCACACAGCCTGGTATTATTGGTTGCACATATCTGCGGTAAGTTTAATAAAAAAAACCGTTCAAACATGATTAATGTCATAAAAACTACCAATAGTTAGATATAACTTTATTTAATCTTCTTTAAAAAGCATACAACATGAAACAATCATTATTCGCCTTATGGCTGACAATGTGCACGCTTACATCCTTCGCACAGGACGCACAGGACACCCCGCGTTGCCCGGATGCAGAGCCTTCTTACCTTAATCGTATGCCCGGATTTTACATTACTGATTGCAAAAACAGCGATTACAATGATGTTGAGTTTATATATTGGGTGGATGGGAAAGCAAATAAAATCAATAAAAGCGGTAAATACTATCATATTTTTTATTATAAAAAAGAGAGTGAAACCCGAAAATTCAGTGGTGCCCAGATAAACCAGAATTACAATGATGCCATTTTAAAGGTAAAGGGTAAAGTTCTGGACAATAAAAAGACGGTATTCTCTGCCAGTATAAATGGAAAAGAAGTATATATTCAGGTACATACTGCTGAAAATTCAACTAATACCGGTAGTTATAATATAGAAATTGTAGAAGTAGAAGCTATGCAACAGGACATTGTTGTAAGTATGGAAGAAAGTATCGAAAAAGACGGTAAAATTGCACTTTATGGTATCTTGTTTGATGTCGGCAAATCAAACATTAAACCCGAATCAGCAGAAGCGCTCAAACAGGTTATCGATTACCTGAATGCCAATCCTGCTGTAAAGATCATTGTTGTAGGGCATACTGATAACACAGGAACCTATGCAGGCAATATTACGCTATCTAAAGCCCGTGCCGAAAGCGTTAAAAATTACCTGATCAACACCGGTAAAATTGCCGCTTCACGGTTAATGTCCGAGGGAGCGGGTCAATATTGCCCTGTGAGCACCAATGACACTGAGGAAGGCAAAAAATTGAACCGGAGAGTGGAAATCGTAAAACTGTAGATATGAGATTTACCATACTCCTTCTTATATTACTTGCAACGCAAGTATTTGCCAAAGAAGTACCCAGCTTACCTGATGGAATCACCATCGATACGATACCGGACAACTTTACTCAAGGTGTATTCCACCATTATCTTCGTAAGAACAATGAGATTATCGGAACCGTAGCTCCTGCAACCTGGAATGAAAGTGAAACACCGGGTACAGAAACAGTCGGTTCCTACTATGCGGATTTATACAATGCCTACAAAAGGGATACTTTCCTTACAAAAATAGATGCCCTGACTTGGCTAATTGCCACGATAGAGGATTATTACCGGCCTGTTGTCATCGAGAAATGGAAAAAACTCAAAACACAACCACCAAAAGTAAGCCTTGAGTATCCATGGGATTGGAGCTATAAACTGGATAAATACACCTCCATTTTTAAAAGCAAAAGCCTCAGTGAAAACAAACTGGTAATTATGATGGATGACCTTCGCGGACATTCAGAAATCTTACAGATAATCCGTACACCGAATACCGGAAAGGTATCGACTGCAGAAATTATGGAGATGAGTGCCCAGATGAACAGAGCCATCGATTTGCAACTCAGCCCTGCTGTGGACACCATCATAGGAGGTAAAACGTTTAAGACGGCGCAAAACAACTTTATGGAACAGATGCGGCAATGGCACTACTGGTATGCAGATAATGAGGAAATCATCTATATAGGTGCTAACCTGCTGAAAGATGATCGGTTCAGATACCCGGGCGTTATTCAGCAAATCCTGAATAGTATAAAATGGTAAAATAAAATGAAATACAAGATTCACATTATCTTACTTATAGCTGTCATTTTAAATTTCAGTTCTGAAATTTCCGGAATGGAAGTTGTAAGCAAAAACAATGCAGATGAACCGGACGCCTGTCAGGAGGTGGCAAGAAGGTGGATGATATCGAAAGTCGCAATCAATAATTTAGTGACCCAGCCTGTCGGTGTTCAACCTATGCCGCCCGCCTTTGAGAGATTTTGTTTAGGCGAAAATGATTATCAGGAACGAGACGCAAAGCAGGAACAGAAAAAAGAAGAGTGGTATGAAAACTATTTAAAAAAAGAAAAAACACTAGCAGAACAATCCATCGCATCCGCAAAAGCATGGATTTTTTGCAATGAAAATCAAGCGGGAGTAAATCAGACGGAAGTAAATAAACATTTGAAGAAACTGGCTGAATTTGCAGGCGAATCTGCGTTGAAATTAGTCACTCAGGTAGAGGGTTCGGCTAATCTGGATTTTTATATTCCAACGGTGAAAGTGCTCGTCCAGGTTTCCCGAACGGTTCAATTGCTTGGCGGTTCAGGTTCAGAAAAACTTTTGGATAAAGCCGGTGATCTCTTTAATGAATTGGTTGAAGATCTTATTAAACAAATAAAATTAAAACATGATTTCAGGTATTCTGTTGCCACCATGACCGAACTCGCCAGAGAAGCAACCATGCTTGGAAATGATTCCATCGACGTATCAGAAGTTTTTGAAAGATATTCTAATGCCATGACTTTTAATATTGAACTCAATAATCAAACCTATCTGGAGGACTTTCAATGGCAAACGGTAAACCAGACTCAAGAAATTCATTATAATCTGATTCCTAAAGACCATTGGGAACCGTTTCCAATGCAATTTAAACTTGACTTTGAGGCTGAAGTAGAAGACGGTGAAATGACACAAAAACCCAAAGAATTTGAATCTCAATATTGGATTAATATTAAAGCATGTGAGCAGAAACCTATTGTAGAGGTATTTTTAAGTTACCTGGGGCCGGAAGAGGAATCGTTTCAAATCTGTGACGAAGAAGGAGTCTGTCAAACCATACCCCTCCCTATGGGTGGATTACATGCAATAACTTATGGCAATTTAAAAGATGATGTAATGCCTGTCGAGCGATATGGAATTCCTTTTTACAGATTCGAATTACCCCTCCGTAATTTAAATACTGAACTTACGAATGAAACCATGGAAGGCTCTTACGAAGACGGAACGGAGACTGAATATAAAATAAAACTGACGCACACCCCCAAGTAGTGTTTTTATTATTTACAGTTTTGTTTTTTTTGTTCACTATATCAGTTTTCAAAAAGGTGTTTTGCAAAACAGACTTACAAAGAAACTCTTTCAGTTCAATGACAACAAAAATATCTTTGGGGACTGACGTTAATTGCTGCTTAGAAAATGTATTTTACTAAAACACGGAAACTATCAATGGTACAGGCATCTAAATTGCCTTCATTGGCCAGGTAACGTCTCAGTCCATACGTTTATAAATTCTTGTTTTGTCTTTTTCCAGCAGAAACCGGTAATGCGATTGAATATAATTTTTCATTAATAGATTGTTTTCATATCGGTATTTCTCATCCCTGAAATAAAAGCCTGGTACCGCATCCACAAACAGAAAAGGTCTATTATGTTCCATATCAGCTATAAATCGTTGTATAAAGTAATTGCTGTATTCACTGTTGAACGTCTGGTTAAATGTATTCGGATCACGTACCGCCTGGCAACTTTCGGTTTCAATATATAATCGCGTATTCCAGCCCCACACCGCCATTTTGGTATCCGGCCTTTTAAGAGTATTTATATATATGGCAGCAGGAGAATAATCATGGTTGATTTTGCGGTAAATATCCTCTATAAAATAGCTGTTCCTGAAATTGGAATAGGCAAACAACAGCACAAACAGCAGACAATAGAAAAGTTTATAACGCCTATTGTCGTTTAGCAGATAAAAGAGATAACCCATCAACGCGGCGATTCCCGGGAATAATATATACAGATAGTGATAAAATAAGTTACCGGTCTTGATGATAATAAAGTAGCTTATAACAAGCAATACCAGCGTTCCTGAAAGCACTCTGGGAAATGTAAAAAGTTTTGCCGGATCTATATACAGTTGAACCGCTATCAGAACAGACAGCGCAAAAACAATCACTTTAAACTCGATATTTACTTCCAGCAGGTAATAAACATTCAGCAGACGCTCCGGAAACGGAACACCAAAACCCAACCCTTCGCTGGAAACGACGAGATTCATCTTAACATAAGAGATACAGGCATCTCCGAACGAGCCATTATGCAGTGTCATGCCTATGGCAACCAGGACAGGTAAGGCTGCAACGAGCAAGCTGAGCAAAACCAATCTGTATTTTTTTGCTGTAACAGCATACAAGCAATCACCACCATCGCGAAAGCGGCTATGATACTGTACTGGAATTTCGCCAATGGCAGCATACCCAACAAAAAGGCTGCTGTAAGCAATGCCGCTACCCTGTCCATGTTAACAAGGTACAGGGCAAAACAATAAACGGAAATCAGCAGCAGCAAATTTGGAATCTGTTCGCTGGTGTAGATAATCAATTCATTCGTTGACAGGAATACGTAAAACAACACAAACGGAAACAGTAGGATGCGCGAATCCTTTCCTGAAAATATAATCCGAAGGATATTAAATAAAATGAGGAGAGTCGGAAACTGAATAAATACCGCATTCACACAACGGAAATTAAAATAATTCAGCGGAATACCGATTTTCGCAAACAAGACAAACGGAATGGAATCCAATGGGCCGGAAGTATGCGTATCTGCATGTTTCCAGAAACTCAGATCTTTTGATAACAAATTGATGCATGACAAAAACTCCGACTCATCCGGATTGTAGGAATACTGCATAAAAGAAGGCAAGCGAAACAGCAGCATTCCGAAAAGAACAAACAAAAAAAACAGCAGGCTGTATACTTCCTTTTTGACAAGGAGAAGATAAACAGCCATGAATACAAAACTACCGGCAAACCATAACTGCCAGCAATAGGTTTGTAAGTCAATGAAATGACCCCGAAAAAAATGAAACATCCAACCGGGATGATCTATATAATTCTCCACGTAAAAAAGAAATTTGCTTAAATATACCATTAAGAAATAATAATACATCTCTGCCATCCGCTGGCAGTTCCTTCATTATTCCATTCACATCAATTAAACGCTACGGAATTGGGACCAATGCCCACTTTCAGCGAGTCTATCAGGATTCCTGTTGAAGTATACCTGTAAACGGAGCCGCTGGCCGTAAAATTAGGCGCTGACAAACCCCATACCTGGTTCGTGAACGGAGAAGCGGCTAATCCATAAAATTCTCTGCCGGAGATGACAGGTGTGGCGGGCAGACTGCCTGCCGTAATATCCAGTGCAAATATCTTATCGCTGATGCTGTAATATACCGTTCTGCCGTTGTTGCCAATAGCGAGATTTACGACATAACTCGGATTCCCGGCTGTAATAAGTGTAAAATTTTTATCAATCGTATTGGTGGCGGTATTAATGCGCACCAGCCGGGAAGGTGTCAGCTTCGTAATGTTTGGCCAACCCGCATAATCTGTCTGGCCGGCGCACAGCACCCACACAAAGTCCTGCGCATCCTTCACGATTTTTGCAGGAATATCTCCCACCTTGATGGTTTGAGTGACCGCATCCGTTGCAGTATCAAGAACAGAAACGGTGCTGTCCACATCGAATCCGCCGCTGTTGCACACATAGGCATGGCTGCCCGACAACACCAGCTGTTCCGGGCCTTTCCCAACATTGATGGAATGGGTAATCGTATTTGTCGTCAAATCCAAGACATTCACGATTCCGGCAAAATTACCATTGGTGACATACGCTTTTGTATCGCTGATGCCCAATGCATATCGAACATAACTTGTTTTCACGGCATCTGTAATGGTTGCAAGATGTTTGAATGTGCGGGCATCAACAATTTCAATCTTCTGGCTGTTGTTGACACAAACAATTCCCTTGTTGCCGACTCGGGTGTATGACTGCACCACATCCCCCAAATTCATCCCGCCATTGGCGTTTTCGTAAATATAATTGGTGATACTGCCATTTCTGTCGACAAATGAAACAGAACCGTTGTTGCTGCCGAAGTTGCCTTCATTCACGACGATGGCAGTGCCGCTTTCCGTAAATGTACCGGAAGCGACAACAGTGGTTTCTTTTTTACAGGAAGTGACTGTTGCAATTAAAAAAAGGCAAACAGACAAGAATAAGGAAGCGTTCTTTTTCATTGGTCAATTGATTTATAGGTTAGGATAAGAGAAAATACATAATTGCGAAGCGGTTGCGCATAGCTTCGGAGGTTCTCATAGCGGACATTTGCCATATTATTCAGTTTCACCACCAATTCGGTATGGATATATTTTGAAGGAATTTTAACAGCAAAAAACATATCCACCAAACTGTATGCCGGCAACTGAAATGCCGTACTGTTTTCATCATCCGAAAAGCGTTTTCCGACATACAGGTAATTTATTCCCATATTGAAATAGTTGTCCTCAAACATCAGGTTGGACTTAATCGAATGCACCGGTTTGTAACGGATATTATTTCCGTTCAAATCAGCGTTGCTGGCATCTTCTGCGATAACGGCACGGTTGTAATTATAATTTACAGAAAAACGGAGTGCATTGGTTGAATTCCATGAAACCGTATTCTCCCATTTTGTCTCTATTCCGTAATGCCTGGTTTTTTTGATATTCTGAGGACTGTATAATCCGGAACTTTCCGGCACCCAAACAATAGTATTGTAAATCATGGAATAATACAAAGAACTGCCTAATACCATTTTATACCGGGATGTTTTTTTAACCGGGTTCAGCTGCAGGTTATATTCCACACTATAACCGTGTTCGGGCAACAGGTTCTTATTGCCCCCGGGCTGCCAGTACAAATCATTTAAATCCGGATAGCGGAATTTATCCGCATAGCTGAAAGAGGTATTGACAATATTTTTATTATCGGAATAAGACAATGATACTCCAAACTGCGGCCGTATATATTTCCCGGAGGTTACCTCCTGTCGCATGCTCGCACTCAGTTTTATATTTCTAATGCTGTACCGGGCACCTGCAAACAAAGCACCGCGATGCTGTCGCACGGTTATCCGCTGATATTCCGTTACGCGGGCAATATCCAGGTTATAATCCATTCCTGCATCCAACACCACCCCTCGTTTAAAGAAATGGCGGTAGTTGACACTGTTTTGCAGCTGGTGCACGGAGTAGGGAGCATAGATTTTCCGGATGCTGTCATGATACAGCATGTAATCATAAATATAACCGCTGCGAACATACATCTGAGATGACCTGAATACCTTCTGATACTTCATATAACTCTTGACTGTAAAATCATCCTGGTATTTATGGCTCTGTTCATACGCCCCCATCATTGCCGGAATCTCATGTCTTTTCTGAAGGATATAGTTGCCGAAATCCAGTTGCTGGGCTTTCTTCAATTTCAGGTTAAGCTGGTGAATGGCCGCCCATTGCCGTGTTGCATTGTGTTCATTCACCACATATGGTTCATCGAATTTATAGTTATCAAAGAACGGAAAATTATTTTTAGCGGACTGATAAAATGCCGATGATGTGAACTGAACCCTTAGATTTCCGGCATGAAGGGAGAAACCGGTTTTGTAATTATGGAAAGACATTACATCCTGCCTCAGAGAAACATCCAGTTGTTTTTTAAATACAGGCTGATGATTCAGCAAAACAGCGCCGCCAAAATTGCCGCTGCCTAATACCGCCGATGAAGCATTGGTTACTATCTGGACGGAACTGCCTGTATTTACGGGTATCAGCGATAAGTCCATCGTTCCAAGAGTTGCTGAATTCAACTTCAGCCCGTTCCAGAAAACGGAGGTCTGGTCATCGGCTGTTCCGCGCAGGCTGATGGTCGCAATTCCACCGCTACCGTAGCTGCTGACTTGCGCCGGGGTGAAATACTGTAATACTTCCGCTATGGAATTCTGTCCGTAGTAATGTGACTGAAAACTATCCAACCGGTAAACGGCATTGGCGTTGGAGTAATAATTTTCGCGGGAAGTTTGTATCAGCACTTCAGGAATGGAGATAGTGTCTGCAAAACCGGGTAATGCAACTTCTATCAGGATATACACCAATAGCGAAATGAGATGAACTGCTTTGTATTTCATAACACTTCAAATGTTTCCTCAGAACATTTTTAAGTAAATCTGATTTTGGCAGGTCTTCTGACTTACACCATTTACCGCGCCTTCCCGTTCCGAAATGAAACAGTGGCAAGAAGAGCGGCAAACCCTTAGAGTGCTTACAGCAACTGGGATTGTCCAGGAATTGCACCTGATTCCCTTTTCATCTTTAACCGGTTATAACAATGTATTAGATTGCAAATTTACCGGAAGAACCAAAATTCAGGTTAAAGGTATGCTTCCGAAATCAAATAACAAAACACAATCCTTAAAATCTACATTTACTTTTCAACCTGCGAAATATTTCTGTGGATGATATGCGAATAGTATTGTAAATTACCTTTCAAAACTTTCTGTATGAGAAACCATATCCTGCTTCCATTCTGTATGCTCTGTATTTTGACCTATTCCTGCACCGGAAAACCGACCTTAAAACCGGTAAAATACACTGACGGCAAACAGGTACTGAATGGATTCGCTGCCGTTCCAACAACTTCAAAAGACAAAGCCGCCGTTTTGGTGCTGCCCGCCTGGATGGGTATAGATGACCATGCCAGGCAATCCGCACTGGATTTGGCAGCTAATGGTTATTACACATTTGTCGCAGATATTTACGGAGAAGGCCATTACCCCAAAAACACCCAGGAGGCCGGACAAAATGCCGGGTACTACAAATCGCATATTCAGGAATACCGGAAACGTATCCGGCTGGCGCTGGAACAACTGATCCGGCAGGGTGCCAATCCGGGGAAGATAGCGGTCATAGGATATTGTTTCGGCGGCACCGGCGCACTGGAAGCAGCGCGGGCTAACTTACCGGCAAAAGGCGTGGTATCCTTCCATGGCGGGCTGGGCAGGGATACCTCATTAGCTGTACAATCTATACAGCCCAAACTGCAGGTATGTCATGGCGCGGATGACTTCTTTATTCCGCAATCGGAAATCCTGTCTTTTCAGCAGGAAATGCGCGACAGCAAAGCCGACTGGCAGATGGTTTACTATGCCAATGCTGTTCATTCCTTTACGGATCCGGCAGCAGGGAACGACAACTCTAAAGGGGTGGCCTATAATGAGAAAGCCGCCGGGCGTTCGTGGAAACTGATGCTGGATTTTCTGGATGAAATGATGAAGTGATTATTTGCCGTCAATTAGCTTGTCAACAGGCAGTTCATCTTTTATGGCAGCCTGTTTCATCTCAGCAGCCAAGTTATGACCAAGGTATTTTTCAATTACACCATGAACCAAATAAATAACAGGTGTCAGCAACACGGCCATGATAAATTTATAGATATAGTTACCAATACAGATGGACATCACCACATTAAATGCCCAGGCTTTCCCGTTGGCATCGCTGATGTATTTCGGATACAGATAAAACGCGATAAACAAAACCACAAAACTATCTATCAGCTGCGAAACAATAGTGGAACCGGTACTCCTGAGCCAGATATATTTTTCGCCGCTCCATTTCTTAATGCGGTGAAACACCACCACATCGACGACCTGTCCGATTAAAAATGCAACCAGGGAACCTAAAATGATGGCAATACCCTGTCCGAAAATCTGGGCATAAGCCGCCTGCATATCCGGAACGCCCTGTTCATTTTTTGAACCCGGCCACCAGCCGGCAGGTACCAATCTAATGGCGACGAAGTACATAAAGAAAGCATACGCCAAAAGCACCACCGTAAGATAAGACAGCAACCGGACCCCTTTTTCGCCGTAATATTCATTGATAATATCCGTCATGATAAAGACCACCGGCCACAACAAGACACCGGCCGTCAGGTTGAAAGAAAAATTATTTCCGAATAGCGGAATAGTAAAAGGTGTGATACCGAGTGTACTTTCCAGGGAAAATATCTTTACCCCAATCACCTCTGCGATGAATGCATTGGCAATAAAAAATCCACCCAGAAAAATAAAGAGCTTGGTCGATTTATCCTTGATGATGTTTGTGATCATGCGCAGTTTTTTATTTCAGATTTCCATCCAGTCTGACAGCTTTCAGCACAACCATATTCATCGCATTGTTCGGCAATCCTTTGACATTCTTATGGGCAAACCGGGTCACTTCATCATAAAACAAAGGCACTACCGGCGCTTCCTCTATAATGATTTGTTCCATCTGACGGTAGATAGCGCATGTTTTCTGTGCATCGGTTTCCTTCATAGCCGCTTCATACAATTTGTCATACTGTTCGTTTTTAAAAAACGTATAATTCGGTGGCGCTCCGTTCCTGCTGTAAAACAAGGCTAGGTAGTTCTCCCCATCCGGATAATCGCCTATCCAGGATGCGCGGAAAAATTCCACTTCATTCTTACGCATCGCTTCCCGCAGAAAAGTAGCCGGCGTATTTTCAATTTTCAGTGTAATGCCGATATTTGCCAGTTCATTGGCAATATTGGTAATCAGATCCTGATACGTTGGATTGGAATAAACCTTTATTTCACCAATGCCTTTTCCGTTCGGATAACCGGCCTCTATCAACAGTTTTTTTGCCTTCTCCACATCATACGAATAGCCTTTGAAGTTCTCATCGTAACAAGGCACCCCCTTCGGTATCATGCCGTTTTCCGCAGCCATACCGATACCGTTGCGCAAATACGCTATCATCTTCTTGCGGTCTATGGCATAATTGATCGCCTGTCGGACTTTTTTATTTTTCAAAGCGGCATACGGCTGCTTCGCCATAGAGATACCGAGATACTCCGTGTTCAGGTAGGGCATTTTTTCAAAGTTTACACGTCCCTTCCATTCCGGTTGTAACTCACCGGTACGTGTCAGCAATTTATCCTTATAGGAAATATCCAATCCTGTCATGAAGTCCAGTTTACCCTGTGAAAACTGCAAAAACTCCGTTCCTCTGTCAGCAATAAAACTGATACGTACTCCTTTCAGGTAAGGCAAACGGAAACCAGCACTGTCTTTTTTCAAAATAGTGCTCATTTTTAGTCAGTATCAATACATTGCTTTCCTCCCACCGCACCAGTTTAAACGGGCCGGTGCCGACAGGATGTGCACGGAAATCTTTTCCATAAAACTCCACTATCTCTTTGGGTACCACACTGCAGTACTGCAGCGTCAGCAAACCCAACATGGGATGAAACGGCGTAAGTAAATTTATTTTAAAAACTGAATCATTCACCGCTTCAAACGGATTGGTTTTATCCACCTTATCATTGAACAGCCACCCACCTGTCGATGCAACGGTGGAATCTATCAAACGATGGAAGGAATACACAAAATCCTGTGCCCTCACCTTTCTTCCTTTACCATCCGGAAATTTCTCATCATCGTGGAAATATACATCATTTCTCAACACAAACGAATAGTGCAAGCCGTCTTCACTGATCGTCCAGCTTTTGGCAATGCACGGCTGCACATTCAGCTGTTCATCGACCTGTACCAATCCGTTGAAGATTTGATTATCGCACCACATGGTCGCCTGGTCTTTGGAGAATGCCGGATCCAGGGAAGTTAGTCCTGCCGAGATATTAAAATGAAAAATTTCACGTTGTGCTTCCGACTGCCGTCCGCACTGGATAGCCAGTAACGTACTTAAAACTGCAACAATAAAACTCAGTGTAAACCGCATAAAGGGGATTAAAATTTCATAAATAAATCGATCTGGGTATCTATCATCTTGATGATTTCAGGATTTTGCAGTTTGCCGGCTTCATCCAGCATCAGGTGTACCTGCGAAATGGGAATTTTCAAGTGCAGCACATCCATTTTTATATGGTTGAAGATATTCGTCAGATGTTCCATCCCTCTTAAGTTTCCGGCACGACCTTCTGCCACACCCGTCAGGCAGACTTTTTTATTATGAAAACATTTTTTGATATCGCATGCATCCAAGAATCCTTTCAGCATCCCGGGAAAACTGCCGTTGTATTCCGGGACAATGAAGATGTATTTTTCTGTTGGTGCGAGAATTCCGTCTTCTATACTTGCCAGCTGAGGATGTTTCGGATTATGAAAGGTTTTATTAAAGATAGACTCATCCACTCCTTCCAGCGTAAAAAAATGATGTGGTATATTTTTTCTGCCCAGCATCTCATCATAAAAATTAGCAATTTTCCGCGAATTGCTGTCTGCACGTGCGGTTCCATGAAAAATTGTAAGCATGTAGTATCGTTTGCATAAAAATAAAACCGATTCATTCACAATATTTTAAAATTTATCCACAAGACGTGTGTGTAATTCTTTTATAACTTGGTGAAAAATGCTCCTTATTTAACGCTATTTTTGAAGCGTGGAACATGGATGTATCGGTGTCGGGTTTTAGGTTTAACAGCAGCTTTCACTCAATTGCACTAAAAAATAACTTTCAGCCGGTTTATTCAGCTAGTTCTAATTCTAATTAACTGTAACAAATAACTTCATATTAGAATGAAATTCACTTATTACGGACATTCTTGTTTTTTGGTGGAATCCGGCGGGAAGAAAATCCTGTTTGACCCGTTTATCACTGCGAATGAGCTGGCAAAACACATCGACATCGAGGAAATCGACTGCGATTACATAGCCATCTCACACGGGCACTTCGACCACATTTCTGATGCGGTGGCAATAGCGAAGCGCACGAAAGCAACCGTTATCTGTGCATTTGAAATCTACGAATGGTTAACGAAACAGGGATTATCGAAATTCCGGCCAATGAATACCGGCGGAAAATGGTCTTCCGATTTTGGAACGGTAAAGTGCGTTTCCGCTGTCCATTCCTCCTGCCTGCCGGACGGTTCCTATGGCGCAAGTCCGATGGGATTTGTTTTTAACACGGCGGAAGGTGGTTTTTATTACAGCGGCGATACCGCCCTGACGATGGATATGCAGCTGATTCCCCGCTGGGCAAACCTGAAATTTGTTGTATTGCCAATTGGCGACAACTTCACAATGGATATTGCAGATGCGATTGCTGCGGCAGATTTTGTTCAATGCGATAAAGTAATTGGTGTGCATTATGATACCTTTGGATTTATCGTAATTGACCATGAAGCCGCCAAAAAACAGTTTGCAGACGCAGGGAAAGAATTACTATTATTAACTATCGGAGAAACTATTGAATTGTAAACCAATACATGCGTCATTGATTCCTGAAATTAGCAAATTTCAGCACTCAGGCAGCATTCAACCAATAACCAACCACATTTAACGTTTATAGAAACATGGGAAAAATTATCAGTATAGCGAATCAGAAAGGCGGGGTTGGTAAGACCACTACTGCCATCAATCTGGCGGCGAGTTTAGCCATCCTGGAACAGAAAACATTACTCATCGATGCCGACCCGCAGGCGAACAGCACCAGCGGCTGTGGTTTCGACCCGAGAAATATAAAAGTCAGTTTGTACGAATGCCTGATTGACAGTGCGAAAGCCAAGGACATCATCCTGGAAACGGACACTCCGAACTTATTCTTATTACCCTCTCACCTGGACCTGGTGGGTGCGGAAATAGAACTCATCAATCATCCGAACAGAGAGAAAATACTGAAAGAAATCCTGCACGACCTGAATAAGAAATATGATTTCATCATCATCGACTGCTCCCCTTCTTTGGGTTTGATAACCGTGAATGCCCTCACCGCATCGGACAGCGTGCTGGTTCCCGTTCAATGCGAATACTTCGCACTGGAAGGATTGGGAAAATTACTGAACACTATTAAAATCGTGCAGTCAAGGCTGAATAAAGAGCTGGAAATCGAAGGTATTTTACTGACCATGTACGACCAGCGCCTGAACTTATCCAATCAGGTGGTGGCAGAGGTGAAAAGACGTTTTGAGCACAGCGTATTCAATACCATCATTCACCGCAACACCCGCCTGGGCGAAGCACAAAGTTTGCGTCAGCCGATTATCATGTATGATGCGGAAAGCAAAGGTGCCATCAACTATCTCAATCTGGCCAGAGAGATTTTGCAAAACAACGGCATGACCAATATACCGATGGAAGAAAAATTTATTGAGGTTGAAGGCAAAGAACAATTAAACTAGCGGGAAACTGCAAACGCAGGTCTGTAAGAAATTGGAATTAATTATTATTCCAAAGATTAAAAATACAGACTCAGGTTTTATAACTGTCAAATCAGAAGATATGGTAACGAATAAGAAAAAAGACGCTTTGGGTAAAGGCATCCGTGCCCTTTTGTCCAATTTAGATGATGACACCGAAGTATTAAAGATAAGCGCAACGGATGAAGATTCCATCATCAATACCGTTCCGAAAATCAAGCTGGATTTAATAGAAGTGAATCCGTTCCAGCCGCGTGCCGACTTTAACCAGCAGGCACTGGAAGAACTGGCTTCGTCCATTAAAGTGCACGGCGTCATACAACCGATTACCGTTCGGAAAATAACGGATAAAAAATACCAGCTGATTTCGGGTGAACGCCGTTTGCGCGCCTCTAAAATGGCCGGGCTGACGGAAATCCCGGCATATGTTCGGACTGCCAATGACCAGGAAGTGGTGGAAATGGCACTGATTGAAAACATTCAGCGGGAAGACTTAAACTCCATGGAAGTTGCCTTAACGTACCAGCGCCTGATTGACGAATGCCAGCTGACACACGAAAATTTAGGTGAGCGATTGGGTAAAGACCGTTCCACAGTCACCAATTACCTTCGCCTCTTAAAACTACCGCCGGAGATACAGAAAGCGCTGCGCGACAAGGTATTATCCATGGGACACGCCAGAGCCATCATTTCCCTGCCGGAAGTGGACAAGCAGTTATATGTTTTGAAAGAAATCAACAGCAAGGAGCTGTCTGTTCGAAAAACAGAAGAATTGGTACGTTTGCTATCCACCAAATCCACTGCAAAGAAAGACAGCAAGAAAGACGAGCCGCTGCCGGCCTCCTACAAAAATGTACAGCACAAGCTGATGGATATATTTGAAACCAAGGTAAAAATCAAAAAGACGGCTGCAGACAAAGGCGAAATCATCATCCCATTCTATTCTGTCGCTGACCTGAACAGGTTATTAGATATAATCGAAAAAGAGTAATTTTACATGCAATGCATCATGTGAAATTTACCATAACGCGTATTGTTTTCCTATTTCTGTTCATCCTTCTGTTTATAGAGCCTTCATTCGCTCAAATACAAAAGGATACTACGCTGCCAACAAAGCAGATCTTAACAGATTCATCCATTTCCATTTCAGATACATTCCGAAATCCATTTGTAAAGATGTATCAATATGGCAATACGACAAAGGCAGATTCTTTGACAAAAAATGCATCCACATCCAAAAAGAACCAGAAAGGCAAGAAAGTAGATACCACCCATTACTCTCCCAAAAAGGCAGCCTTATGGGCACTGGGATTTCCGGGATTAGGCCAGATTTATAACAAAAAATACTGGAAGCTCCCCATTGTTTATGCGGTTATCGGTACTGTTACCTATTTTGTCGCATCGAACGGAATAAAGCTTAACCAGTTTAACGGCTATCTGACAAATTCCTATAATGGTGTGGAGAATCCTGCACCCTATAACACCCTAAGTTTATCCCAGATAGAATCCATCAGAAATGGCTATCGACGAAATGTGCAGATAGCCTCGTTCGGCACTCTTCTAGCCTGGGGTTTATCCATAGTCGATGCGACGGTCGATGCCCATCTGCGAACCTTTGACATTTCGGATAAACTGACCCTGCATATGAATCCTCAATTAAATTATGCCAACCTCACTTATTACGCGGGAATAACTGTAAATTTGGGGTTTAAATAATTTGTCAGGAGAAATGAAAATTGCATTAATAGGATACGGAAAAATGGGAAAAGCCATTCATGAGATAGCGGAAGGAAAAAACGCCCGTTTAGGACGAAAAGAATATGATATCTCCCTTATCATTGACATTGACAACAGAGAAAAAATCACGAAAGAAGAACTTCAGTCAGTCGATGTGGCAATAGAGTTTACCTCCCCGCATACCGCAGTCAGGAATATCCAGTGGTGTTTTGATGCAGATGTTCCGTTGGTTGTGGGCAGTACCGGATGGACAGATAAACTGGAAGAGATAAAGCTGTATGCCACCATTCACAACAAATCCTTTCTATTTGCCCCTAATTTCAGCATTGGTGTCAATATTTTTTTTGAAGTCAACCGTTATCTGGCGAAAATCATGAACGAGCAGGCGGAATATGATATCGTGATGGAAGAAATCCATCATACGGAAAAGAAAGATGCCCCCAGCGGAACCGCCTTACATGCTGCATTGGATGTTTTAAAAAGAATCTCCCGAAAAAAGAATTGGGAAAACAATGAAACGGATAACGCGGAAACACTATCCATCATTTCCAAACGTGAACCGGATGTTCCCGGCACCCATACCGTTACGTATGCCTCCTCCATTGATAAAATTGAACTAACCCATACCGCACATAACCGAAAAGGGTTTGCCGGAGGAGCGCTTGCGGCTGCATCGTGGCTGATGGGCAAGAAAGGCGCCTATTCCATGGAAGATGTGCTGGGATTTAACAAGCATTAACAAGCTATCTGTAATATTATCCGTTTACTATTAACTTATACTCAATAACATTTAACATTCAACAATATGCTCAGTCTGGTTTACGCTTATCTATTGCATTATATCTTACATATCCCCTGTTTCGGTTTATATAAAAAGGCTGGAAAGAACCCACTGCACGTTTTTATTCCATTGGTACAGGATTTCACTCTTTTGGAAATTATCGGCAGACCCAAAAATCAGGCATATTGGGGACTGGTTCCGTATGTCAACTTCTTATTCGGACTAACCTGGACTACGGACATCTGCAATTCATTCGGAAAGCGAAATTTCCTTCAGCATCTTGCAGGTATCTTTTGGGGATATATCTACTTTCCCATCATTGGTTTCCTGGATAAGAATACAGTATACGAAGGTCCCAGCCATTCGAAAGATAAAGACAAGAAAGCCAAACGGTCCTTTGCCCGGGAATGGGCGGATGCCATCGTATTTGCGGTGGTGGCAGCTACCATCATACGCACCTTTGTAATAGAAGCCTACAAGATTCCTACCACATCCATGGAAGGATCCTTGCTCGCGGGTGATTTTTTATTCGTCAGTAAATTGAACTACGGCGCACGTACCCCGATGACTCCGGTTGCATTCCCGTTTGCGCATCATACCATGCCTTTTAATTTAGGCAAAGCCTATTCCAAAATTATCCAGCTCGGCTATCACCGGCTGCCGGGTTTTGAAAGGATAAAAAACGGAGATGTGGTTGTTTTTAACTATCCGGGAGATGCCTACCAGTTTGCTGAACGCCCGTTGGATAAGAGAGAAAACTATGTAAAACGTTGTGTGGGGATTGCAGGCGACACCCTCGAGGTTAGAAACAAACAACTTTACATCAATGGCGTTCCACAGCCACAGTATCAGCATATGCAGTTTGAATACATCGTAAAAACCAACGGAACATCTTTAAGTGCTGATGTGATAAAATCGTTAGGTATCAACTGGTACAACGACTTCCCTGAAATCATTTATACGTATCCAAACGGAAATCAGCAGATGGGGTTTACTGATGAGATTGGAAATCCCGTCGGACCACCGGATGAATTATTTGCGCAATTTCAAAACTACCTGAATCAGAACAAAGACTCCGCTGCCGTTTTATTGACTTACAGCCAGGCGGAGGATCTGAAGAAACAACCAAATGTAACAGCTATCTTACCTGTAAATACATCCACGATCCAGGGCAACTGGACCTACTCCTTAGTGGCGCAATATTACAAATGGAATTTAGACAATTACGGACCCATCATCATACCTAAAAAAGGCTGGACGATTGACCTGAACAATAAAGACAATCTATACCGATATGCCCAGACTATCGTTTTATATGAGCACGCGGATGCCACCATTGTGGAAGACCGGTTATTGATTAAAGGTCAACCGGTAACTAGTTATACGTTCAAACAAAATTACTACTGGATGATGGGTGACAACCGCCACAATTCCCTAGACTCCCGTTACTGGGGTTATGTTCCGGAAGATCATGTGGTAGGAAAACCATTATTTGTCTGGCTGTCAAAAGACAACTTCAATCCGGGTATGGAATCCGTGCATTGGAACAGAATGTTCAGAAGCGTTACCCATTTATGCAGGTAGCAAATCAAACCACCGGCATTCGCGAATGAAATTACCAGAATGAATGGCAAAGTCAGGTCCAGATATTCGTATCGCAAACAACAAGAAATACATCCTGTGTGTGATACGTAAAAAATGGATCGTACTGACACCGGAGGAGAAAGTGCGTCAGTATATTTTGCACCAGCTTATTCATGAGCAGCACTATCCGCTTCAATATATTTCCGTAGAAAAAACACTGAAAGTAAATGAGCTCTGCAAACGTTATGATATTGTAGTGTACAATCAATCACTGGAACCTAAAATCCTGGTAGAGTGCAAGGCGGAATTCATCGAAATTAAAGAAAAGACATTGCAGCAAATCGCGACGTATAATCTGAAACTCAATGTCCCGTTTCTGATGGTAACGAATGGAAAAATCAGTTACCGGTTTGAAGTGAAAGAGGGGAACTCCGTTCAAATATCCGGTTTCCCGCCATTCGATTTATTGTAAGAGATCTATATTCTAATATACAAACGTACCCTGGTCGCTTTGGATAGTCACTTGTTTTTTATCCGCTTTCTCCACATAGCCGACAATTTGCGCATCGATATTAAAGGATTTGGATATATCAATTATTGTTGCTGCAAAAGAAGGATGAATGTAGATTTCAAGCCGGTGGCCGCA
Organism: Sphingobacteriales bacterium; assembly: GCA_016719635.1. Classification (NCBI taxonomy): domain Bacteria; kingdom Pseudomonadati; phylum Bacteroidota; class Sphingobacteriia; order Sphingobacteriales; species Sphingobacteriales bacterium. Next base: position 337,660 of record JADJYT010000003.1, read on the forward strand.
GTTAAACACCTGATACATCTCTTTCCAGCTGGTTTTGCTTTCTTCCTGAATGAGCCGGAATAAAGGCGGCACGGGAAATAAATTATGTTTAACGATATGCAGGCTGTCTATATAATGCAGCACCTTGGTTTGTGCGCCGCCGCTGCAATGTATGACTCCGCTGATATTACGGACACCGATTGCATCGATGACCCTTTTGACAATAGGTGCATAGGTCCGGGTCGGCGACAACACCAGTTTTCCCGCATCCAGCGGACTACCTTCCACTTTATCCGTCAGCAGTCTGGAGCCGGAATAAATGAATTCCTGGTTTGTATTCGGATCATACGCTTCCGGATATTTTTGCGCATAGATTTTAGAAAAGACATCATGGCGTGCAGACGTCAGCCCGTTGCTGCCCATACCTCCGTTATACTGGCTTTCGTAACTGGCCTGACCGAACGATGCCAGTCCCACGATAACATCGCCCGCTTTGATGTTCGCATTGTCAATCACATCCTCCCGACGGAAGCGAGCCGTCATCACCGCGTCCACCGAAACCGTACGAATCACGTCGCCCATATCCGCCGTTTCACCACCCATCGGATAGATGCTCACCCCATTCTCATTCATCTTATCCACCACCTCATTCGTGCCGTCTATGAGCGCTTTAATGACTTCACCGGGTATGAGGTGCTTGTTTCGGTTGATAATGCTGGACAATAAAAAATTAGAGGTCGCTCCCACACAAATCAAATCATCGGTATTCATAACAATCGCATCCTGCGCAATCCCTTTCCACACGGATAAATCTCCCGTTTCTTTCCAGTACAGATATGCGAGTACACTTTTGGTGCCGGCACCGTCAGCATGGATGATGGAACAATAGTTTTCATCCCCTGTTAAATAATCCGGGAATATCTTGCAGAATGCTTTTGGATATAAACCCTTATCTGCCTTTTCAATGGCGGCATGCACTTCATCTTTAGTGGCGGATACACCGCGTTGATCGTATCGGTTCGCGTTGGTCATTAATTAATCTATATGTATAAATTTATCATTTTTTTATTTTAAAACACATAGAAACATAGTTGTGAAGTTATTAAGTTATCTGCAATTATTACGGCTATCAATAGTTAAACAGAGCAATTTATCTTTGATAATCTCTAAATGCTGTTATAAGGTATCCGAACAGGAAAGCACTCATTTTACTTCTTAATCTTACTATGTGCCTATGCGTTTAAATACTAAACGCCGAATTGTTCTAAATGGTGGTTTAAATGGATATACATGGCTTGTCCCCACAACTCCTTATCCATCACGCCAAATACGGGATGCTGACCGTCTAAACTTTGTGCATGCAGGAATGCATTTATGTTATCCAGCAATTCTTTTTTGGCCGGTTCAAATGCAGGGTCATCCTTTACGATAAAAGAATCTGCCGTAACCATATTTTTGGGCCATTGGGTAATCGCTTTCACGAGCAGCCATCGTACCAACGGATTCGCAGACAAATAGTACAATTTATCTTTCGGTAACTTTATCTTCCCTGTAGGGACGGCGAAAGCAACGCTCATGTGTTTGAGCATCTGCGAGACGCTCATCTTTCCCCACTGTCGCTGCGACGACGGAGTTAATTTGTTGACTCTTGCGAGCATCTGCACTTGTGTTGTCTTATCGAAAAGAGTTGGCATTTTTATTTCTTTAGGTTTATAAATCCTATTCACTTAAAATCTTAAACGTAGTGCGCCGGTTGCGCTGGTGCTGTTCTTCCGAACATTTGGTGCATTCACAGGTTTCTATCTGCAAGCTTTCACCATAGCCTTTCGCCGTCAGCCGATCGGGTGCAATGCCTTTCTGAATCAGGTACTGAACCACACTTTCCGCCCGTTTTTGTGAAAGCGTTTCGTTGTAGGTGTCCTTGCCACGGCAGTCGGTATGGGAGGACAACTGAATTTTTATCGTTGGATTTTTCACTAAAATATCCGTCAGCGTATCCAGGCTTTGGGCCGCATCCGCACGTATATTCCATTTGTCATAATCGTAATAGATGTTATTCAGCGTTATCTCCACGTTTTTATAAATTTTGGATAATGTAATCGTTTTCCCTATCACAATCGTATCACCGTCTTTAGACGGCATCTCTGCATTCACATTTTCCTCCTGTGTCAGGTATCCGATTTTGGAAACCTTCAATTTGAACTTACTGCCTTTGGGAATAACGGTTTGTGCCTTACCGGATTTATCTGAATGGAGGAACTGAAAACTTTCCGCCACCTGATCAAAACGCGGTAACTCTATGGTTGCATTCTCAATCGCCTTCAAGCCTAAAAAAGCAGTGTTTGGGTTGTTATCATCCTGATATGTTTTAGCCTGCACCAACACTTTCAACAGATACACTGCGGGCGGCAGAGGCTCTGCAGGCGGAATGCGCTGCTCAACATAATAGATATCATCCGATCCTTTTCCACCCGGCCGGTTGGAGGTGATATATCCGCTCACAAGAACAGAATCATCCTTGGGTTTTATCAGGGCAATACTGAAATCATCGCCGCCGGAATTAATTCCGAATCCCAGATTCTGAGCATTGGTATAAATCTTTCCTTCCCTGGTGGCGGAATAAATATCCAGGCCGCCATAACCGATTCTGCCGTTGGAAGAATAATACAATTTGTTATCCTCCGCGATTACCGGAAACATATCATCACCGGCAGTATTGACTTTTGAGCCGGCATTGAACGGATTCTCAAATTCTCCGGAAACATTTTTTTTTGCAAGATAAATATCTTTTCCCCCGTAGCCGTCTTTGGCATCCGACACAAAATATAATTCATTGCCGTCCGCCGTTAAAAAAGCCTGTCCCTCATTAATGGTGTCTGCAAACAGTTTGATGCGTTCCGGTGTACTCCAGCTGTCATCTATATTTTTCACGGAACGATAGATGTGACAATAATCATTCGAGTTTTTATTATCACTGCCGCAGCGGGTAAACAAAGCGGTTTTGCCATCTTTGCCCATCACCCATTCCGCATCGTGATAAGGTGTATTAAAAAGCATATCCAGCGGAGTCACTTCGCTGAATTTTGCAGTTGAAAATTTCTGAGCTGAGAATATATCCGCATAACCCTCTCCGGTCCATTCATCTTTCATCCCTTTTTCTGCCACCCTCGTGGTGGAAAAATAAAGGGTATTATCCTTCAAGAACGGAGCAAAATCCAGGTTTTCCGAGTTGATATCTAAATTTGTCAACTTTACATGTGTCGGTTTCTTCAGTTTCTTCAGCACATCCTCCAGAAAATCATACTCCTTCTGCAGTCGGTATTTTTCCGTTTTATTCGCTTTCAGAAAATCATCCAGGACCTTAAAGGCCTGTTCGTACTTTTCGTTCCGTTTGAGTGCGTTGATGTAAAGAACCATGGCGTCGTTCAACACACGGGTATCCGAGATTTTTTTATACCATATTTCCGCTTCCCTGTAATTCAGCTGTTTGTCATAACTGTCTGCTATCTTTAATGCCAATCTGGATTGTTCGGTAATATCTTTGGATTTTTGAAAGTCTTTCTGAAGCATCTCAGCCGCCAGCGAATATTTTTTGAGCTGATAGGCTGTCGCACCATCCTGTACTTTGGAGGCAGATTTGCAGGACACCAATAATAAAGCCGATGCAAAAAATAATATAGAACAGATTTTATACATAAAAATACCTGCCTAAATATAACAAATATACTTGGTTGTGGTTTATTTTAATGCTATCTAATTAAATATTTCATGACAGGTTCTTTTTATGTTTTTACACAACTCATCCAGCGGTAAATCATTAGCATCCGTACCAAACGGATTTTCAATTTCTTCAGCAATGAGTTCTATGCTTGTTAACACATAAAATGTAAAAACAGTCACCGGTACAATCGTAAACCCTAAAGAAGCGATGTAAGCAAACGGCATCAGCATGATATAAAAGAAAATAAACTTTTTCAAAAATGCGCTGTAAGAATACGGTATAGGTGAATTCTTAATCCGTTCACAGGCACCGCAGATTTCAGTAAACTGCTGAAAATCGTTATTTATTATCAGCAACTGAGCATCTGTAAGCCGCTTTTCCTGATACAACAAGTCAATTTCTTCAAAAATCTCTCTGGCAACCTGATTGGGCAAATGTTTCTTACCGGCAAAATCAAATCTGTCTTTTGTCAGTGCATTTTCATCTAGTTCAGGCGGTGTATGTTCGTTCCTTAAATGTGATTTTAATGCTACCGCAAAATATGGAATCAGTGTCTTCAGTGCTTCTTTATGGACCGTATTATCCCTGACAATCTGATTTAACTTAATAGATAAATTCCTGGATGAATTGATCAGTTGCCCCCAAAGCTTTCGTCCCTCCCACCATCTTTCATAAGCGGTATTGGTTCTGAAGACCAGTAACAATGAAATCACAAAACCAAGCATGGAATATATCAGTGATCACAATGCTGATTTCCAGGTAGGAAATCAAAGCGGCATAAATACCAATGGCAATGATCATCGGAAAAAGCTGACGAACGGTATCTGATTTATGAAACCGAAAGATGAATGTAAACCAGTCCTTGGGATTATAGGCAATCATTATCTAAATAAATTTGCTTGTTTTTATAAATCCTTTCAATAAAATAGCCGAAAGATTTCTGTAATTTCTTTCGGCTATCTCTTATCCTGAAATTCTTATTTTGAAAATAACATCTCTCTGTATTTTGGCAGAGGCCACAATTCGTCGTCTACAATACCCTCCAGCCCGTCTGCAATCTCACGCATTTCATCCATGATAGGGCGCACCTTATCGCAATACAGCAATGCCTGTTTTAATACGTTCGTTAAATCATTTCCTTTCACACGCAAATCAAACATCTCCTTATTCAGTTTGATTAACCTGTCTATCCCTTCAGAAATCTGCTTCAGAATGTCAGTTTGTGCCACATACAGCTTCGCATCAATTCCAACATCCTTCAGTCCTTTGATATTTGCAATCAGTTTGTTTTGATATTCAATACATGCCGGCACCACCTGATTGACCACAATCTCACCCAGGGCACGTGATTCAATCTGAATGGCCTTGATGTAATTTTCCAGTGCAATCTCATAGCGTGCCTCCACTTCCCTGTGCGTGTAGATTCCCTGATCTTCAAATAATTTGACTGATTTTTCTGATACAAAGGCGCCTAAGGCAACCGGTGCTGTTTTATTATTGCTCAAGCCACGTTTTTTAGCCTCTTTGTGCCAGTCATCGGAATAGTTATCTCCCTCAAACATCACGCGTTTGGCTTCTTTGATGGTTTTTCGCAATACCTTAAGAATGGCTACGTCTTTGTAGTCTCCGCCTTTAATATACTCGTCCACTTCCGCTTTGAATAATTTCAATTGCTCTGCAACGATGGTATTTAAAACAGTCATCGGTAAGGCACAGTTGGCAGACGAACCTACCGCACGGAACTCAAATTTATTTCCTGTAAATGCAAATGGTGAAGTTCTGTTTCTGTCTGTGTTATCCAGCATGATATCCGGGATACGGTTATGAATATCCAGGCGCAGGGTGATATTATCCTGCTCGTCAAATTTATCTTCATCCACCCTTTTTTCAATCATCTCCAATACTTCTTTCAGATAAGAGCCGGAGAATACGGAGATGATGGCCGGCGGCGCTTCATTGGCACCCAGGCGATGTTCATTGCCATGAGATGCGACAGAGGCACGCAGCAATTCTTCATGACGGTTTACCGCCGCTATCGTATTGATAAAGAAAGTCAGGAACTGCAGGTTGGTTCTTGGCGTCTTTCCGGGAGATAACAGATTCACCCCTGTATCCGTACCCATACTCCAGTTGTTATGCTTACCGCTTCCGTTGATACCTGCAAACGGCTTTTCGTGAAACAATACCTTTAATTTATGCTTGGAGGAAACCCTGTCCATCACATCCATCAGCAATGAATTATGGTCAACGGCCAGATTCGCTTCTTCAAACATCGGAGCGCACTCAAACTGAGAAGGTGCCACCTCATTGTGACGCGTTCTGACAGGAATACCCAATTTCAGACATTCTATTTCAAAATCCCGCATGTAGGCGTATACCCGCTCAGGAATAGCACCAAAATAATGATCCTCCAGCTGCTGGCCCTTCGGAGATCGGCGGCCTAATAAGGTTCTGCCGCTCATCACCAGATCCGGACGGGCATAATACATGGCAGTATCCACCAGAAAATATTCCTGTTCCCAGCCTAGCGTGGTATTTATATGTTTGACATCCCTGTCAAAATAGTGTGCCACTTCCGTTGCTGCCTGATCCAATACCTGGATAGATTTCAACAAAGGCGCTTTATAATCCAGCGTTTCACCGGTGTAAGAGATAAAGATGGTTGGAATACACAAGGTTTTACCATTACCCACTGTCATAATAAACGCCGGTGAAGTGACATCCCACGCCGTATAACCGCGCGCTTCGAATGTTGCACGGATGCCGCCGGAAGGGAAAGAGGACGCATCCGGCTCCTGCTGTGCCAATGCATCTGCACTGAATTCTTCCACACCGCCTCCGCCTTTAGGCATAAAGAAAGAGTCATGCTTTTCCGCGGTGGTGCCGGTCAGTGGCTGAAACCAGTGGGTATAATGCGTAGCGCCTTGTTTCATGGCCCATGCTTTCATCGCGGATGCCACCTGGTCGGCAATATCCCTGTCTACTTTTTTGCCGTCACGGATACAAGCCGCTAGTCGCTTATATGCATCCGAAGGAAGAAATTCTTTCATCTGTTTCTCCCCGAATACGGAAGAAGCAAAAAAATCAGAAATCTTTTCCGCAGGAAGCTCTACATTTAATTTAGGTCTGGAGGAGAATGCTGATAAAGCATTAAATCTTGTTTTTGACATACATACGTTGTTTGTTGCTAAGATGGCAAAAAAAAGAGAGAATTAAAAGAGTTTAAGTGTTTTTTACCTTAATTTAGTTATTATTTACAGGAAAAATCCTGTTTTTACTTCTCATTAAATACAATCCAGCTAAAATAAATGAAATAGGGATGGTTCTATAACGAATAATGGCACCGGAATTATTCACGATCAGTCCAACCAGGAATAAAGTACTGATTCCAAACAGTATACAAAAAAGCGCAGAAGGATTTTTGTAAACAGACTTCCAATCCGCCAATACTAAAAGTATCATAAGTATCAATAATATACCATAAGTTTCGAGACAAACCAGATATGCCGGCAGGGAATGGCAATCGCCTGGCAGCGGGCGTATAAACGGATTGGTCAGAGCCTGTATGAGAAGGATTACCACACCTGAAAAATCATGCGGAATTCGCTGCACCTGAAATGTCATCGTTCCGGGCGAATTCAAAAAAAAATCCCTCCTGACCAGGAACTCCTCCACATAACTCAGTTTAGGATTGATAACATCAATCAGTACTGCTGTGAGAATAAGCATAGCAACACCTGTTCCAATCGTCTTATAAATTGCAGAACCACTGAACTTAAATTTTTTCTCTAAAACCAACGCCACCATCAATGGCAACAGGAAGACCAACAGATAGAATCTGCCGTATCCCAACATAACCATGCCCAGTAAAATGAAAATAATATTTTTTACGGTATATTCATTGCGGGCGATGGCATCCAGATTATAGAGTACCGTTCCTATGGAAAATAAAACGATGGCATCCTTATGCATTCCGGATGTCCAGAAAACAAAAGAGGGCATCCCGAACAAAACAACCTGAAGGAATCGTTTGTGTGTCAATTTTCTTCCAAAAAACAAATACAGGTTATAGGCGCCTGTAAATGACAAGAAGGCAAAAACGATAGCATGTACATTATACACACCAAACGAAAACGGGCGGATGAGTGCATTGATGCGAACGATGAAATAATTGCTCTGGTCGAACCAAAAACGCATCTCATCGGTGTAAGGTAAAAGCGAGGCAGGAACAGGCTTATAATCATTGCTGCCCAGCGCCAGCTTCAGGTATAGCAACGGATCTGTATGGAGCGTTCTGTAAATAACGTTCCCGTCGATAAAATATAAAAACGTATCGCCGCCAGTCAGCACCCCTGTTTGGTAGAAATATCCATATAAAATGGCACTGAATGTCTTCAGGGAAAAGACAGCCACCAGGAGTATTTTGGAAATACCCGATGCGTTAAAAAATCGTTTGTCCAGAATAATTAAGGTGAAGCATAAAAAAGCCAGAGCAGGCGCGAGAATTTCCTTAATCATGATAAAAAAATCTAAAACAGGTGCATCGGATAAAAATAAACAATTTATCGTAATGGTAATAAATATTCGGCAATGGTTGTGTAGAATTAACTATTTTTGGTCAGAATTATCCATCTATGTCAACTCCCATCCACCAGCCGGTTGTAAACGAAGAAATCGCAAAATCCTTAGGCCTTTTGCCGGAAGAATACCAGAAGATACAGGATATACTGGGCAGGGTGCCCACTTTTACGGAACTCAGCGTTTACTCCGTCATGTGGAGCGAACACTGCAGCTACAAAAACTCCATCAAATACCTGAAGAAGCTGCCGCGCAAAGGCAAAGCGCTGCTGGTGGAAGCCGGTGAAGAAAACGCAGGACTGGTGGATATCGGCGACGGCTGGGCCTGTGCCTTCAAAATAGAATCGCATAATCACCCGAGTGCGGTAGAACCTTTCCAGGGTGCCGCTACCGGCGTAGGCGGTATCTCCCGCGATATCTTCACCATGGGCGCACGCCCCGTGGCCTCTTTAAATTCATTACGTTTCGGAGAACTCGATAATAAGAAAACACAGCATCTTTTGAAGGGTGTGGTAAAAGGCATTTCCCACTACGGCAACTGCTTTGGCGTACCTACTGTAGCCGGCGAAGTCTATTTCGACGACTGCTATCAGGTGAATCCGCTGGTGAATGCAATGAGCGTGGGTATTGTTAGAGTCGGTGAAACCATTTCTGCAACCTCAGAAGGTGCGGGCAATCCAATTTATATCGTGGGTGCCTCCACCGGAAAAGACGGTATACACGGTGCAACCTTCGCTTCCGAAGATTTAGGCGAAGATGCGGAAGATAAGATACCATCGGTACAGGTTGGTGACCCATTCACAGAAAAGCTATTACTGGAAGCAACGCTTGAAGTGATTAAAACCGGCGCCGTAGTCGGCATGCAGGACATGGGAGCGGCAGGCATTACCTGTTCTACCAACGAGATGAGTGCCAAAGGAAAACACGGCATGAAAATCTGGCTCGACAAAGTACCTACCCGTCAACGGCATATGCAGCCGTTTGAAATCCTGTTGTCCGAGTCGCAGGAACGCATGCTGATTGTGGTGGAAAAAGGGAAAGAGGAACTCGTAGAAAAAGTGTTTGATAAATGGGATCTGCATTGTGCCATCATCGGAGAAGTGACCGAAGGCAACCTGGTTCAATATTATATGAATGATGAACTGGTGGCGGAAGTACCTGCGGATACACTGGTATTGGGCGGCGGCGCACCGGTGTACGACCGTCCTTACAAACAACCAGCATATCATGCGGTGAGAGATGCCTTTGACATGGACAAAGTACCGTTCCCTTTTGATTATGTGGCAACGGCAAAAAAACTTGTACAGCATCCGAACATCGCATCCAAGCGATTTATCTATAAGCAATACGATTCCATGGTGGGCATCAACAATGCTTCCACGAACCGTCCGGGCGATGCCGCGGTGATTCGTCTGAAAGATTCTACCAAAGGATTGGTGATGACCGTGGACTGCAACTCGCGCTATGTGCATGCCGATGCCTACAAGGGCGGTGCCATTGCCGTTTCGGAAGCGGCGAGAAATATCGTGTGTACGGGCGCAAAACCGGTGGCGATTACCAACTGCCTCAACTTCGGCAATCCGTATGATGAGGAAGTGTACTGGAATTTCGTGCATGCTTTGCAAGGCATGGGCGATGCCTGTATACAGTTTGAAACGCCTGTGACCGGCGGGAACGTATCGTTCTACAACCAGTCGCCGAACCGGGCGGTGAACCCGACGCCAACGATTGGTATGCTGGGTATCATTGAAGATGCAGACAACATCATGACACTGGATTTCAAAAACGAAGGCGACATGATTTATCTGATTGGAACCTGTACCAACGATATCGCCAGTTCAGAATACCTGGTACACGAACATAAGATAGATTTATCCCCTGCCCCTCATTTCGAGCTGAAAGAAGAAGCACAGATCCAGGATGCGGTAGCGAAGCTGATAGAAAACAAACTGATAAATTCTGCTCACGACTTAAGCGAAGGCGGACTATTTGTGGCTGTTTTAGAGAGTGCGATGACCCGCAACTTTGGCTTTGATATCACCACCTGTTCAGGCATCCGCAAGGATGCCTGCCTGTTCGGAGAAGGACAGAGCCGCGTGGTGGTTTCCATTGCTGCCGATTCCAAGGAAAGTTTTGAAAACTTCTTAAAAGCGAACAGCATACCCAACCGTTTCTTAGGCACTGTAAAAGGAAAAGACATCGTCATAGACGGCGAAAACTTCGGCAGCATCAGCGAATACAAAGACCTGTATGATACGGCGATTGAGAAGTATTTTGTGTAATGTTTAAACTGTCATTGTTATCCGCCAGCCGGCGGAGATGCAATCTCGTAATAAGTACCGTCGCCAAACGAACACCGTCATTGCGAGGCACGAAGCAATCTCGTAATGAGTACCGTCATCTCGATCCGCCTAGTGGCGGAGAGAGATCCCGAAAAGGTACAGAACGGCCGAAAGTCTAAATATCCACACTATCACTCAAATCATTCCATATAGGATGACGGGTTTCTTTTCAGTTGGCACGTTGCATTTTCTGTATTCCGAAACATATTAATTATATTTAACCCAAACACACAGAAACAACTCCTGAATGAACCAAAATAAACTGAAACTCGAACTGCGGATTGACTGGAGCGAACTGGATTTTTTCGGACATGTAAACAATGTAGCCATTTCAAAATACATACAATCAGCAAGGGTAAATCTGCTGGAACGTCTTGGTCTGATGCAATCTCAATACACCGATAAGATCGGCCCCATCCTGGCCTCCATGAAATGTCAGTTTATCAAACCGCTTTCCTATCCCGGACAAGTCATCCTTTTCGCGGCTGTCGACCAGATTAAAAACACCAGTTTCCAAATACAATATGAGATTGTAAATGACAAGAAAGAAATCATCTCGCAAGCGCAGGATGTGATTGTACTGTATGACTATGCAAAAAACACCAAACTGGCGATTCCCGAAGACATCAGGCAAAAGATACTGGAATTAGGAAAGTAAAGCATTATTTATTACTCCTTCTGTCCTTCTTTTCTTTCATCACAATCTTCGTATTCGCGAGTTCTATCTTGTATTTTTTTCCTTTCATCTTTTCCATTTCGATACGTTTCAGCACGTTTTTCACCTTGCTTTTCCTCACGGCCGCAAATGACATGAAATCTTTCACTTCTATCAGGCCGATATCGCCTTTTTCCAGTTTTCCCTTCTGGGAGAGGAATCCCACAATATCCACCTTGTTGAGCTTGTTCTTTTTGCCGCCGTTGATGTAGAGCGTAACAAATTCAGGCGGCCGCGGAAGGGGATTTTTTGAAGACAATTCAATCACTTCCACCGTTTCTTCCAGAAAGGCGGGCCGTTGTTCATCCGTATGCAGAATCACACAGGCGGTTCCCGAGGCGTACATGCGCGCCGTTCTGCCGTTGCGGTGCGTGAACTCGTCTTCCGTCGCCGGCAGGTGGTAATGGATGACATGCTTCATTTCCGGAATATCCAGTCCGCGGGAGGCCAGGTCTGTGGTGACCAGATACCGGATGCTGCCGTTCCGGAACTGTATCAGCGACCGCTCGCGGTCGTCCTGGTCCATGCCGCCATGGTAGAAAGTAGCAAGGATGCCGCGCTCATTCAGCAACTCGCTGGTCCGTTCCGCAGACTGACGGTGGTTGCAGAAAATCAGCGCCGACTCCGAGTTCAGGGAACAGATAAGCTGAACCAGCGTCTCGATCTTATCCTTGTCTCTGGAAATCACCAGCCGGGTGCTTAAACCGTTTTTCTCCGCGTGGTCTTCCGGAATGAAATTCAGCCGTGCCAGCGTACGGACACCCGCAAACTTCGGAATCTCGATGGCGGCGGTGGCAGAAACCAGCACGCGCTTTTTCAGGTTTTTCAGACAGCCGATGATAAACGACATCTGTTCCTGAAAGCCGAGTTCAAGCGACTTGTCAAACTCATCCAGCACCAGTGATTCAATGCCGTCCCACTCGAATGATTTGCGGTTGATATGATCCATGATACGCCCGGGAGTGCCGATGAGCAAGGCAGGCGGCGTGCTTAGATTCTGCATCTCTATCAGCTTGGAATGCCCGCCGTAACAGACGTTGACCTTATGGCCGGACGACATTTTTTTCCAGACCTGTTCTATTTGTAATGCCAGTTCTCTCGAAGGCACCAGGATCAGGCACTGCACCCGTTTTTTTTCCGGCTGCAGCAATTGTAAAACAGGCAGCAGAAACGCCAGTGTCTTTCCCGAACCCGTCGACGATAACAGGAGCACATTCTGCTCTTCCAGTATGGATTTTTGAGCGGCCAGCTGCATCTCGTTGAGTGCCTCTATGCCCAGATTTGAAAGAATGTCGGTTTGGTTGGTGGGTGGTTCCATGACACGAAGGTAACATCAAAATTTGATAAGGCCGTATCAACAAATCGTTCTGGAAAAGTAGGGCAGTACACGAAGGCTATACCGCCTTCTTCATCGCCTGCTTCATCTGGTGGTAGGGGCATTTCGGCGAATCCATTAATTTTTCCGGTCCCAGCTTTTCAATCTCGTACCCGTTCGGGTAAGCTTTATGCGCATAATCCCTTGTACGGATAAAGGGGGTGGAACGCGGCACCAGCGAAGCGGCGATACTCCGCAGCCGCAGGGCGGAAGTGGTCAGGCTTCGCAAGACAGGTCCCGGCTCCCTGTGTTGGAATGCATCCAGTACATGCGGCTCCATCACGGAAAACAGGAAAGGACGGGCGGCATCATACAGGAACTCCGGCAGGTACCAGCTCAGCAGCAGGTTCTCCGTAAAGCGGCCCACCTTTGCATTGGCATCCGAGTAGCTGAAATGGGTACGTTCAAATGCATCATAATACTCCCGGAAAGCCCTGATGGACAGCGGAATGTCTTTGATGTTCATCTTTTCGCCGATTTCTTTCCATACATAAAAACCGGCGAGTTCCTCATTGCTCGTCAGCTTGCGGTAGCCGAATTTATTAATCCAGTAGGTCGGTTCAAACATAAACGTACCCAGCACATACAGGTAATCTTCGTTGGAAATTTTATAGTTGGAATGGATATAGTTCATCTGGTTCAGGGCGCGCAGGCCGCGGCCCTCCCCCAGCCCGTTTTCGATGATTTCACTCAGCAGCAGGTCGGTGTCGTCGTAGCGTTTCTGCGTATTTTTTTCAAACTCTTTGGATTTTTCCAGGATTTTGGCGATGGACGGCACTGCATAGGTTTTGTACAGGGCCAGTTCCAGGGCGCGGTTAAAATCCCAGGGAAATTCATAATAAATGGACAGACGGACGATTTCCCAGGCATCCTTTTCCGGATGCAGCGATTCGATTTTCCGGAGGGCTTCAGACTTTAGCATGTGCTTTACTTTATAGTAAGTTAACAAAAGAACGGCAAAGTAGTATGTTCAGGGAATAAAATTATCCAACGCTAAGCGCGGCGAACCGAAAACCGCCTGAAAAAGGATATCCACAATATGGATACAGGCGGTAAACATTGATAAGGTTTTAGTATATTTGAAAGTACACCTGAGTAGCGCATATCCAACCAACAGCACATAACTGGCAGTTTTGAAAAATGAGTTGATCATTTAAAAAATAATTCAGCGGATTCAACTCACTTTTCAAAGCTGCCTGACGTTGTGCGTCATTGTAATACGAACCACCAAAGTAAAGACTTCCTTAAAAATCGACAAATTAGATGAGTTCTAAGAGAATATACTCCTTATAAAGACAAAAAAATAACAAATAAATAGATTTAATTCTATCTATTATTACTATATTTGTACTAACAAATGATTTTATGGGCAGTATAAGTCTTATTCCAACAGAAAAAATAATTGAACGCTTACGGTATGAAAATCCTTGGTGGGTTAACAAACAAATACCGGAAGTGTATAGCACAATGGCCAAGCGACTATATTTTAGCTTGTTTTATCCATTTGTAATTGAAAAAAATATAAAAAGAGCATTGGTTCTTATGGGGCCAAGACGTGTTGGGAAAACTGTAATGTTATTTCACTGCATACAACAATTATTGACTGAAAATGTAAATCCGCAAAAAATATTTTTTATAGGTATAGACAACCCTATTTATGTGCACTTAAGTTTAGAAGACATTTTAAATTTGTGTAAGCAATCACTCAATCAAGACAATCTAAAAGATTGCTATGTTTTTTTTGACGAAATACAATACCTTAAAGATTGGGAACGCCACCTTAAAGTGTTAGTTGACTCCTTTCATGAAACGAAATTTATTGTATCAGGTTCAGCAGCCGCAGCATTAAAATGGCATAGCACGGAAAGTGGAGCGGGTAGATTTACAGATTTTATGTTGCCTCCACTTACATTCCAGGAGTACATTCATCTAAAAGAAATGAACCACTTAATATACAATGGAGAAATAAGCTACGGAGAAAATCAAATACCATATTGTCTTTCACACGATGTAAAGGCTTTAAATAAAGAGTTTGTACATTACTTAAACTTTGGTGGTTACCCAGAAGTTGTTTTAAGTGAAAAGATACAAAGTGATATGGGACGATACGTAAAAAACGATATTGTAGATAAAGTATTACTTAGAGATTTACCAAGTTTATACGGCATAAAAGACGTACAAGAGTTGAACCGATTTTTTACTTACATAGCTTACAACACTGGTAATGAATTTTCTTATGAAACAATGAGTAAAGAAAGTGGAATACAAAAAGACACTTTGAAAAAATACCTAGAATATTTAGAAGCTGCATTCTTAATCAAAGTATTAAATAAAGTTGGCGTAACAGCAAAACGACTAAAACGAATAACCAGCTTCAAAGTGTATTTGACAAATCCATCATTGCGAACAGCCTTATTTTCACCCATTAGTGAAACGGACAGTGAAATGGGAAATATGGTGGAAACAGCAGTTTTATCGCAATGGATGCATAGGGAAAAATTGGATTTAACCTATGCCCGATGGAAAGAAGGTAGAAATGAAGGTGAAGTAGACTTAGTGTTGGTTGATGATAAAAAATATAAACCTCAATGGGGTGTTGAGATAAAATGGAGTAATCGATATTTTGAAAAGCCAAACGAATTAAAAAGTTTAATACATTTTTGTAAAAGCAACAATTTTAAAAATGCTTTGGTAACATCAATAGACCAACTAGGAATAAAGCAAATAGAAGGTTTACAATTTTCATTTTTACCAGCTTCAATATATAGTTACAATATTGGCGACATAACATTGAAAATGAAAAATCAAAATTAGAGTGTGTAAACAACGAACCCACAACAGCGCAATTGCTCAATTGCCGTTAAATCACTGTGTTCGGGCTTTATTTTACGCTTTAATCCTTATGTTAGCTTGACAATTTATCGTTCCGCAAACGGCAACTAAGCAAGTGCGCAAAACGTTGATGTGCAATTTTAAAGCCACTGCAAACCAATGAAAACTGCTATTAAATTTTGAAGAAAAACGATAGTAAAAATAAATTGATTTTTACTTTGAGTATTGGCGACGAATCGCGGAAAGAGTTTACTCTTTAAAGCGTGAGACGCTTACAATACTCAGCAAAGTTACAAGAAAAAAAATTGTGAAACAATATTTGGGGTGTAACTTATCGTTTTATTAAAATTGAGTTTTCACGACAAAAATGACTGCGCCAATCAGGATAGATTAGCGACAATAATTTTTATCTAAATGTTTTGCAGTGCTGATAGCTTTAAAACTGAATCTGTTTTTAGTAAATTGCATAAACTAAAACAGCACATAACTGGCAGTTTTGTGAAATTAGTTAACATCTAAATTGACAAATAGTATGATTACTTTAATTGCAACACGCCATACGGAAAGTGGTCTTTGCGATTTAAATGAATTGAATAAAATTATAGAGAGAATCTCTCCTAATTTAATTTCTGTAGAAAATAGTCCTGAAGGATTAGCTGCAAGCAATAGTGGGTTACACCCCGACTCTTTGGAAACAAAAGCAGTCAATTTATATTCAATAAAACATACTATTTCTCATGTACCAGTTGACATAGATATAAACAAACTAATTGACATAAATATCAAGAATCAAATCGAAGATATGTTTGACTATTTTTATAATTATCCCGTCCACCAGGAATTAACAAATCAACATCATGAATTGTCAAACAAATATGGCTTTCCATATTTAAATAGCAATCAATGCAGTAATTTATTAAAAAGAAAATATTTTTTAGAAAAAGAACTGGTAAAAAATAATCAGAATCACTCTCAAACTTTCAATGGATGGACAAATATTCATGAATATCGTGAGCGCGAGATGATCAAGAAAATATATAGTTATAGCAAAACTAACAAGGACGATTGTGCACTATTTCTAGTTGGAGCAGAACATAGATCACCAATAATAGCTAAAATAGCAATGTTTGAAGAAAAAACTAAATCAAAATTAGACTGGAATTTTAATTATTTAGATAAATATAAAATATAAAATATAATACTGCGCATAACACCAGCTTGCCGAAATGGCTTCATTTTCCTGGTTTAAACAATTACATATTAAAATCTTTTGAGTATATTTATTCATCGACTTGTCGAAACCGCCGTTTCGCCAAGCCCGAAAACGTTAATAAACCCTTTTTTTGCTCCGCAAAAATCACCATCCGCTTCTTCTCCTTTAACGAGT
This sequence comes from Sphingobacteriales bacterium, assembly GCA_016719635.1. Classification (NCBI taxonomy): domain Bacteria; kingdom Pseudomonadati; phylum Bacteroidota; class Sphingobacteriia; order Sphingobacteriales; species Sphingobacteriales bacterium. Next base: position 354,589 of record JADJYT010000003.1, read on the forward strand.
CCTTTTTCAAAGTCCTCTAACAAATTTTCGGTGCTGCTTATCATTTCGGTAAAACTACGGATAGCGGATAAGACAGCTTCACTTCGTTCGATATGACGAAAAATAAGCCGCTGACGGAAGTTGCATCGTATTCTTTAATAAATACCCTACACAGGTCGCAGCATCCTGCTTCCCTTCCCTGTAGTACATTTTATTATTCCTTCCAATGCAAATGGCACCAACCTCCCCCTTAATCCCCCTCCAAAGGGGGAAAGCGGACAGTGCTTGTTTTTCAATGGGTGTATTTAGGTCACCGTGTTCTGCCCTCCACTGGTCTTAGCTTCCCGCTCAGTACACAAATCACAGAAGCGTCCCGTTTCGTCTTCTGAACCTGCCGGTCTCTGACCGGATTTTAAACCTACATGCATACCCTATCAAAGATTGGTATCTTTAATACACCCGAGACGGTAGTCTCGCGCGAAACGGGGAAACGGGGCAGATCGATCAACCTTCCCGGAATTTTGAAATAATTCATTTATCCGCCCTCGTTGTCAGTTTGGATTTTGGACATTGTCCAAATGCACGTATATTTGTCAGGAAATCGAAAAACCATGAATTACAGATTTCCATACACCATTGAAAATTGCGTTGGAGAAAAGATCATTTTCCAGTCGGTTGAAAAAACGCCGCAAGGGGAAAAAGTAATACTGGAGGCATTCTGCAAACCGGGTTGCGGACCTAAAATGCACACTCACTTCAAACAGGAAGAGGAACTGACGGTCGTATCAGGAAGAATGGGTTATCAGCTATCCGGAGAGAAACCCAAGGTTGCCACTGCAGGCGAGTCTGTCCTGTTTACGAGAGGTGTGTCTCACAAATTCTGGGCTGAAGGAAATGAAAATCTTCACTGTAAAGGCTGGATCATGCCTGCGAACTCAATTGTATTTTTTCTATCCGCACTGTATGCGGCACAAAACAAATCCGGAAAATCACAGCCCGAAACCTTTGACGCAGCTTACCTGATGACCCGTTATGCCGCTGAATACGACATTCCGGAAATTCCGTATTTTGTAAAGAAAACAGTCATACCATTGACCTACCATATCGGTCAGCTGTTAGGAAAATACAAGCACTTTGAGCATGCACCGGAACCTCTGAAGTAGCCGCTTTTATTACCGACAACGGTTTTACGCCGGTCTCTGGCCGGATTTCATGACCTCCATGCATATCCAATCCAAGATTGGTTTCTCAATACACCTGAAACGGGAGTCTCGCACAAACGAGCGGGGGAAAGCGGACAGTGCTTGTTTCAGTGGGTGTATTTATTTCAGCGTGTTCGGCGGGACGCGGCTGGGCGGTAATAAACTGATAAATTGCGTTGAGATTCCCGCTTCCGCGGGAATGAATTTATCACTATTTATCCGGCTGCGGTGTCAGACGCAGGTAGTATTTGATGCGTTTAAAGCCTTTCGGGAATTTGACGGCCGCCTCTTCATCGGAAATCGCGGGTGCAATCACCACGTCCTCCCCTTCCTTCCAGTTCACCGGGGTGGCCACGGAATAATTCGCCGTCAGCTGCAGGGAATCGATCACGCGCAGGATCTCATTAAAATTCCGGCCCGTGGATGCCGGGTAGGTGATCATCAGCTTGATCTTCTTGTCCGGCCCGATGACAAATACGCTGCGCACCGTGAACTTTTCGGAAGCGTTAGGATGCATCATATCGTACAGGGTGGCCACCTTCTTGTCCTCATCCGCGATGATGGGAAAATTCAGGGTGACGTGCTGCGTTTCTTCAATATCCTTTATCCAGCTGTGGTGCGATTCGATGCCGTCCACACTCAGGGCGAGCACCTTTACATTCCGTTTGGCAAACTCGTCTTTGAGTTTCGCGGTATAACCCAGCTCGGTGGTGCAGACCGGCGTAAAATCGGCCGGGTGGGAAAACAGCACGCCCCAGCTGCTGCCCAGCCATTCGTGAAAACGGATTGTCCCTTCGGTGGTTTCTGCCGTGAAGTCCGGCGCTTCGTCGCCTAATCGTAATGCCATGCCATATCGTTTTAAAGGTGAATGATTTGAACGGGTAATATTACTAAAGATACCCTGATTCCGCAGGCTTTTACTGTTAAATTTTACAAACCATTCTGTCTTATCTGTATCAGGGAGGAGATTTAAACCATACGGTATTTCAAAATTAGGAATAGATTGCCTATTTTTACTAAAAGACTATTATGGCATCTGTACACATGACACAGGAATTCAACGCTCCGCAGCAGGAGATTTTTGACTATCTGAGCGACCACAACAATTTCGGCAGCCTGCTGAACGCCAATATCACGCGCATCCAGGACGCAGCGGGAGACAACCCCAACGGGTTGGGTTCCGTCAGAAGCATCAAACTGGGTATCGAATTATTGCAGGAAACGATCGTCCGCTTTGAATCGCCGAATGTAATCGAATACAAGATCAGCAACAATGTGCCGGTAAAATACCATTTAGGGCGGCTGGAATTTACTTCTCCCCAGCCGAACAAGACCGTATTGAACTATACCATCGAACTGGAAACGAAAATTGGATTCATTGACCCTCTGCTGTTGTTTGGAATTGAAACCACCATCAAGAGCGGGTTGAAAAAATTAGCCGGAAAATACAAATGATACCCGGGCTTCAGATAGCGAAAGAAAAACAGCAACTGCATTTCTTACAGGACTTTGAAGCGCCTGTGAAGCGGGTGTTTTCCTTTTTCAGCGACCATAACCGTTTGGGGGAAATCTATCCGGCCTTCATCCGCAGAATAGTCGATTCGGGCAACCCCGCCAACTGCAACGATGTGGGTTCGGTGCGGCTCATCATCAGCTTTCCGCTGGTTTTTCAGGAAACCGTAACGCAGTATATCGAACCCCGGTACATTGAATATAAAATCACTTCCGCCAGTCCGCTGAAGAACCATATCGGCAAAATGAATTTTATCGAACTGCCGGACAACCGGACAAGGCTGGACTATATCATAGAATTTGAACCGCTGGTTCCCTATACCGGTTTTTTTATGAACCAAATAAATACTAAATTGGTACTGGATGCGCTCAGTACCCTGGCAAGGAAATTTAAACAGCATCCAAATTATTAATACCTGAATGAAAAAAATCGTTTCCATACTGCTCCTCCCGATGGTCCTCTTCTCCTGTCAGAAGGATGAATTTGTCACGCCGGATTACCTGATCTTCGGTGCATTTCAGGGATCGTGCGCCAATGGGTGCCGGTTTGTCTATTACCTGGACAATACGAAACTGCTGGAAGACAAGACGGTCAAATACTTTTCCAAAAAAGACCTCTCCTTATTTAATACGTCTGTCAGCGATGACAAATTCCTGCTGGCAAAGGATTTGCTTTTAAAAGTTCCGGCCTCCCTCACTCAAACCAACCGAACGCTTTTTGTCGATTTGAATGCAGCCACACCCGATCTTTGGTACGCTGAAATCCGGCTGAAGAACAGGGTGTATACCTGGACATTTGACAATGCCACCGGCAGTACACCCGTCTATTTAAAGGCATTTGCCGATGAAATGATCAGGACTGCCGCATTGATCCGATAGCAATCATACTAAATTTTAACAATCGCCGTTTAAACCTTTGTAAATTCAATCAGTCAAAGTATCAATTAAATCAAATAAAATGAAGAAAATACATCTCACCTTTAACAAGCTTTTTATTGCGGGTGCTTTATTCGTAAGCTTTACAGCCTGTACTAAAAATGATCCCACCGAACTGGAATCTATTGCGGCGCAGAACCTGAACCTGGCAGAAATCGAAGACGACAATACCCAGCTGATGGCTGACCAGGCCGAAGCGGAAGGGACGGTGTCAGCGCTGCGTCTGAGTTCCGCCAGCAACACGGCAGACATACTCGGCGACTGCGCTGTCGTTACCCGGGACACGATATCCGATCCAAGAAAAATTACCATCGACTTCGGAACGGGTTGTACGGGCAGGAATGGCGTTGTCAGGAAAGGAAAGATCATCGTAACGCATACAGGCAGATACCGGGCTCCGGGCACCGTTATCCATATCGTATCTGAAAATTACTATGTAAATAACAACAAGGTAGATTTAGACAGGACAGTCACCAACCAGGGCGAAAATACGGACGGACATCTGGAGTTCACGATTCATGCGGAGCGCACTGTTACTTTTTCAGACGGCTCAACGAGCAGCAGTATCGCCGATAAAACGCGAGAATGGACAGATGGTGCAGCTACCCCTGAATTCTTAGATGATGTTTATGAAGTGACGGGTACGGGTACGCACCGGTCAAGAAGAGGAATCCTGTACGATGTTACCACCATCACACCATTAATCCGGAAAGTGAGTTGCCATCAGTTTGTCAGCGGAGAGGTGAAAATTGTGAGAAACGGCAACAGAACAAGATTCGGCAGCATCAACTTCGGTACAGGCGACTGCGATGATGTGGCTACCGTGACATTAGACAACGGCAGAACGTTTGAAATCAACCTGAGACATTAACAGCTTTATAATTGATAAATAGTGAAGGGCTAAGCAGTACTGCTTAGCCCTTTCTTGTTAACACGCTGTTGGAATGAAATTCAATAATACAAATTCGGCAAATGGGGGTCGGATTTTCTTTTCTTCTTAGTTCTGTCAAATTTATTTTTGGACACTAAAGCCGGTACGGCTTTCAGCACCCTAGTGGTATCAGTTGCCCAATACAGACAACCAATAAGCAGCGCAAACGCCATAATAATCAGGTAAGTCATGGGGTTAGGTTTTTATGTTAACGTAAAGTTAAGCCATCTATTTGACAAGCGCAACAGAAAAAATGAAATTTAACATTATTCTTAGCTGGCCTGTCTTTACATTACAGAGCCTTTACCATCTTATAGTGCGGGATGCCCACTTCTGTAAATGGGTCACCTATGGCTTGATAATTCAGTTTTACATAAAAATCTTTCGCCGTGTCCCTCGCATGGAGCTCTATCATTTTGAAACCGTGACGGGTGGCATACTGCTCTGCAACCTCCACCAGCTGGTGACCGATTCCCTGCAGCTGAACCGCTGACTGTACAGCCACCTGGCGCATTTTAAGCACCTCCCCGTCGATTACCTTCAGCAACAGCACTCCCGTCACTTTCCGGTTTATTAATGCCACGATATGAATTTCGTCCTTTTCACCGGCTAACTGTTCAGGGGTATAAACCAGGCCTAAGGGTTCGCGCAGCACTTTATAGCGCAATTCCACAGATTCCTTTTGGAGCTCAGAATTAAATTCAACTATCCGAATATCAGGATGCTTCATTCCATTACCAAACTACAAAAATTTATTTCTTTCCCAAAATGGAACTTTTTAGGAATAAAATTTGGTTTATAATATAAACTTATTTACATTTACAATAAATTTACAACTATGAAACCGGAAGAAAGCCTGGATATCATTCAAAATATGATTGAAACATCCAAAAAGAAAATCAGCGACAGCAGCAAACACTACCTGTTATGGGGATGGGCGGTATTCCTGTCAGCAATCGCACAATATATTATGATAAAAATGCACTACCCGGGCAGCACGCTGGTATGGCTGAGTATGCCGCTGACGGGCATCATAGCCTACCTTATCGGCAGAGCTGAGCATAAAAAAGCGAAAGTGATAACATTCGCCGGGGAGGCCATTAAAAAACTGTGGCTCAGCATGACCATTGGATTTATACTGCTTGCCTATTATCAGGTAGGGGGACACGGCAACAGCATACCCATTTTCATCCTTCTATATGGAATCGGTATATTGACCACCGGAAGCATATTATCCTTCAAGCCTTTAATCGCCGGAGGAATTGCCTGTTTTATCATTTCCTTTATCGGAATGCAGATCGGATACAGCGCATATCAGCTGTTGCTGCTTGCTTTAGCTGCATTGGTATCTTATCTCATACCGGGTTATCTATTAAGGGCAGAATCTAAAAAAGCAAGCTGAATGAAAGCGTTTACTTCCTTAGATCCTTTATTGCATTCGCAACTCCGTCTGGCAGTCATCTCCCTACTGATCAGTGTGAAGGAAGCAGATTTCACCTACATACAGGAAGTGACTCAATCTACAAACGGCAACCTTAGTGTACAGATCTCTAAATTGAAAGAAGCGGAATACATTGAAGTCAAAAAAACATTTGAAAATAATTATCCGAAAACCACCTGTAAAATAACAAAGAAAGGGATACAGGCCTTTGAGAAATATGTATCTGACATCAAACAATATCTATCACCTAAAAATTAATCCCATGGAAAACAGAGATGAAAAATTATGGCAATTGGCCGGCAAGCGGGCAGCATTCAAAGGAAAAATAGTTTCGTATGTCGCGGTTACTACTTTCCTGTGGGCCGTCTGGTATTTTAACGGACAACGCACGACGGACAATGGTATTCCCTGGCCGGCCTGGGTGTCACTGGGCTGGGGTTTCGGACTGGTCATAGGATATATTAAGCTCTACCACATGAATACCACAGACCAGATTGAGAAGGAGTACGAAAAGCTTAAGAATAGATCCTGACAACAGAATTACAGGGGCTTATCATCCAGCACCTGCAGGCCGGCTTCAATATAATTTCTGATGTCGTCGTTCTGCATATGCGGATCATTCGGGTCCTTTTTTATTTTTTTGCCTAAGCGTACGATTACGGCATTTTCATCCGGCACCACAAAGATGAACTGACCGAGTATCCCCCTGAAATACGGTATCTGGTGGCTTTTATAGTTGATCATCCAGGTCTGATAGCCGTACCAGTCGCAGGTGAATCCCCTGGCATCTTTCAGGTAAGCAGCGGGCGTAGTCATTGCGGCGATGTATGCGGAATCTATCACCTGCACGGAATCCCATTTGCCGTGTTGTAATACCATTTGTCCCAGGCGGGCAAAATCCCGGGCGGTGGCGTTGATACAGCAGAATGATTTTTCCATGCCATTCTTATCGGTACTCCAGAGTGCATCACTCTCCGCTCCCAGTGGCTGCCACAGGTATTCCTGTGCATTTTCGGCCAGGGATTTACGGGTTACGTTCTTGATGACATAACCTAAGATCTGCGTACAGCAGCTCTGGTATTCAAATAATTTTCCTTCCTGATGGTCATTTCTAAGCCTGAGCTTACCCATTAATTTATCTAAGTCACTGCCATAATACGACTCAGCCGTCATGGAGAAAATATTCCAGTAGGATTCCTCCCAGTCGAAATTGGCGCTCATCGTAATCACATCCTTCAGCTTCAGTCTTCCTTCCGGAATATGCGTCAGCTGCGGGACATATCTTTTCACATCCTCTTCCAGTGAAACCTTACCCTGTTCCGCCAGCTTACCGATGAGCAGTGCATTAACGGTCTTCGCCATGGAGAAGGAACCGGACAGCGTTTCCTTATCATACTCCTGTGCATAGCGTTCATACAGAATTTTTCCGTCTTTAATCACCAGGAAAGCTCCTGTCTTTCGTTCGTCGAAAAAATCAATCAACTCTTTTGCAGGAGACTTTTTGTTGTAATTTTCACTGACGGGCCAGGGTTTCGGATGATCCGATTTATGGATAGATGTGTGTGAAAACAACTTATAGTCATCCACATCGGCGAAGTTATGTTTCAAGCCCATCTGTACGTGTTCCGGCAGCAAAAAGAATCCAACCCCCAAAAGGGCGATTCCGATCATCGTGTTTCTCATAACCTAAAAGTAAAAAAAATCGGACAAGTATGTCTACCTGTCCGATGTAAATATTTTGAAGCTATTCCTTATTTCAGGATGGTGACCTTCACTTTATAGAAATAAGCATCAGATTGGTCATCAAAAACAATCTTACCGGAATAACATCCATTCCCCTGTGAATTTAATCCTTCGGCCACTCTACCGGTTTTACCTACATATTTCTCTTTGGAAGTATAAAAGCTGTCATCCTTATCCAGATCAGTTACCACCACTTTGGTTCCTTTCTCTATTTTAGAAAGATCCGATGATGATGACGATGTTGTTGTTGTTGTTGTTGTTGGACGAGACGGAGTCCTGCCTGCGCTTATTTTTTTCAATTTAACCAGGTAGAAATACGGCTTGCTGCCATTTTCCAGCTCTATATCTCCGCCGTATCCGTCTTCGAGATCATCTATTTCCAGGTTGCTGACATACCCTTGCTGTCCGATATAATCATCCTTATCATCATAATAGCTGTCCTCGGGGCTTACTGCCACTATCTCTACCTTGTCTCCATCCTGAATATCCGGATCATTGACCGCATTATCCCATTCTGTATAATCATATCCTGATTTAGAATCAACGGGAGCATCGGATTTGCTTTCTGCAGGTTTTTCCAGTTTGGCAACCGGTTCTTTCGAAAATTTAGCCTTATAAAAATACCCCGTGCTTCCATCGTCATATTTGAAGTCACCGGAATAGTAACCGTCTTCCTTGACCGTCATATCGTTTTTATCCACTTTTCCTTTTTTACCCACTAAATCAAAACGGTCTGAATAATAGGAATCATCGGGGCTGATTTCCGCCACATAAACGGCAGTACCCTTTTTGATGGTACCTGTAATAAACTTAACTGGCTTCATGGATGAAGCGGATACAGCGGGTGAAGTAGTTTTAGCTGCCGTGGTTGGCGCTGCACTCACCTTCGCATCCGGTTTTCCTAATTTTACCTTATAAAAGTAATAGCTCTTTCCGTCATCCGTAGAAAGGCTGCCGGAGGTATAGCCTTCGCCGTCAACAGTGAGGCTACTATTAGTCGTACCTGTTTTTCCTACTATTTCATTCCTGTCTCTATAATAAGAGTCTTCCGTAGAAATCTCGCTGATTTTAAACTTTGTTCCGCTCGGGATAGAACCTGTAAAGTCCGACTTAGTATTCACCTTGGGGGCAGTCGATTTTGAACTCTCTATTTTAGAAACTTTGACATCGGTAAAAAAGCAGGTTCTGGAAGTGCCTTCTATCTCCAGCGTTCCTGAATAAAAGCCCTCTTTACCATTGGATAAATCGCCCAATGCCGTTGCATCCTTGCCTAAAAAAGAGGCTCTTTCTTCGTAATAGGAATCTGCATTGGCAATTTCCAGTATCTTAACTTTGGTCCCTTTGGTAATTTTGTCCTCCGCTTTTAAAAGAACGGTCATACCTGAGAAAAACAACATGAATAGCAGCAGATTTCGCATAAAAATAATCTTTGGTGTAAATGTACTAATTCAGAAAGTATCCTTGCAAATTATGTACCAGAAATCAGGAAGAATACCCAATTGACGGTATTTATATCAAGCCCCTGCCGGTTTTCTGAATCTGGTCGTTGGTTTTCATCTCTTTCATGAGGGAATCCAAAACCCCGTTGATGAAATCCTTGCTTTTGGGCGTGCTGTATTCTTTAGCTATATCGAGGTATTCATTAATGGTCACCTTAACCGGGATGCTTGGAAAATAAAGAAACTCAGTCACGGCCATGCGAATCAAGATCATATCCACGACCGCCAACCGCTCGGATTCCCAGTTTTTCAACTTCGGTTCGATTATCTTCAGGTGTTCTTTTTTGTGTTCTATGGTCTGGTTGAACAAGTCCAGCCCGAACTGCGAAAGCTCTTTAAATTTATCCCGCAGGCTGCCTTTTTCCAGATGCAGTTTCAGTTCATGTTTGCTTTTATGGATGACCTCATGCACCGCTTCTATCACATATTCAACGTCGTCCATCCAGTTGGTAAAAATCTCTTCCGTATTCGCGGTAAAGATTTCGTCTTCCAGTATGATTGAATCCAGCAGAAACGTAATGATTGCCCTGTCTTCCTCCAAATCAAACTCTTTCCCATTTTCAAGATAGGTATCGTATTCAGGCGATTCCGACAATTTCCTGTATAACTGACGGATATTATCTTCCTCCAGCAACGTGAAAGTCTGGGCGTTCTTCAGTTCCGTCAGAAATTCCTTGTCATTATTCAGAAACTGAACCAGGACATTACTCAGCAATTTCGTATTGAAACTTTTGTCTTTGTCGCTTTTGATGTATTTGGATGCCTTGATTTTTGCATCTTTCTCCACAAAATTGGCGACTTCACGAATGGTTAAGAGAATATAAAGGTACTGGTCCTTGACCGACAGGATACTTTTTTCCAGCAGGGTCTGAAACTGGGAAGAGGGAGTGTTTTGAGTGGTGTCAAAAGCATAAATGTATTGCATAGCTTTTATTCGTACACTTCTTCTTGTAATCATAGGATGGAATGAACTTTGGTGCAGTAAAGATAGTTAATAAAAAACAGCTGAATATGTTAAGTAAATAAGAAATCTTTCCTTGTTTTTCCTGAAACAATTTTTATAGTTTTTTCTTTATACTTTTAGGTTTGCAAAATGAAAGAGCTTAGGGCTGTCAATAAATATTTAATCAAATACAAATGGTTGCTGTTACTGGGCATCCTGTTTGTGGTAAGCTCCAATATTTTCGGTTTATATACCCCGCAATATATCCGATATACCGTCGATATCGTCAAAGAGAATCTGGCAACCTATCACCTGATCAACGGATTTCAGGTACAATCCATTTTCAAGACACAATTCGTCTATTTTATCCTGTTTTTTTCAGGCGTCATCTTTATCACATCTCTGATAAAAGGATTGCTGATGTTTTTCATGCGTCAGACAATTATCGTCATGTCGAGGAAAGTGGAGTATGACCAGAAAAACGAACTCTACGAACAATATCAGCAGCTGAACACTTCGTTTTACAAGCGCAACAACACCGGAGACCTGATGAGCCGCATCAGCGAGGATGTATCACGGGTGAGAATGTATATAGGCCCGGCCATCATGTATTCCATCAACCTGGCCGCGCTGTTCATCATGGTCATTTTCGTGATGTTCAGGATCAACGCCTACCTCAGTTTTCTGGTACTGCTGCCATTACCTGTTCTAACGTATTCCATCTACAAAGTCAGCGATGTCATCAATAAAAAAAGTGAACGTATCTCCGTGGCGCTTTCCGCGCTGACAAGCCGCGCGCAGGAAGTATTTTCGGGCGTCCGTGTCATTCAGTCCTACGCCATCGACCGGCAGATTCAGGAAGAGTTTTACGCGGTCAGCGAAGATTACAAAAAGCAAAACATCTCACTGGCGAAGGTGGAATCCTTTTTTGCGCCTTTGATGCTGCTGCTGATCGGGTTAAGTACCCTTTTAGTGGTGTATATTGGCGGAAAGGAAGTTTCCTACGGAAGTTTTACCACCGGAAATATCGCAGAGTTCATTTTTTATATCAATATGCTCACCTGGCCGGTCGCATCGCTGGGCTGGTGTGTCTCGCTGATACAACGCGCAGAGGCTTCGCAAAAACGCATCAATGCATTTATGAACGATCCGAACAAAATTAAGAACTATACAGATGCGACTTTTCCGGCCATCCAACAAATTTCGTTTAACCATGTTTCGTTTGTTTATCCCGATACCGGCATACAGGCGCTGACGGACATATCCTTCGACATACAGAAAGGACAAAAGGTGGCCATCGTCGGGAAAACCGGCAGCGGCAAATCCACCATTGCCGAACTGCTGCTGCGAACCTATGATATCGATTCGGGAACCATCACCGTCAACGGTCAATCCATCAGAAACATAAACCTGCCCGCTTACAGAACTAAAATCGGTTACACTCCGCAGGATGTCTTTTTATTTTCCGATACCATAAAAAACAACATCCTTTTCGGAAAGGATAATTGTCCGGACAGCGAAGTGGAAAAATTTGCCGCCATCGCCTGCGTGCATGATGATATCTTACAGTTACCCAAAAAATATGAAACCGTGGTGGGCGAACGCGGCGTCATGTTATCGGGCGGACAGAAACAACGCATCTCCATTGCCCGTTCATTAATCCGAGATCCGGAAGTGGTGCTGCTGGATGACTGTCTGTCGGCGGTCGATGCTAAAACGGAACGTACCATCCTGGATAATCTGGATACCCTATTACAAGACAAAACTGTTCTGTTCATTACACATAGAATTTTTGCCGTTATGAACTTTGACAGGATTCTGGTGTTAGAAAACGGAAGCATTGCTGAACGGGGAAATCATGCGCAGCTGATGCACAAAAAAGGATTGTATCATGACTTATATCAATTGCAGCAAACAGAAACGGCGGAAGCATGATCGATTCGTATGCACAGTTATTAACATCGTATTTTTTTCATGTTGACTAATTAATTTTAAAAGTTCTGTTTTTTGAAATATTATTGTGAACATTAAAAATGACAAAAGTGGAGAACGAAAAGAATTTTGACAAGAACGGAGTATATTCCAAAAGGGTGAGAGCCGGTAAAAGAAGAACGTACTTCTTTGATGTACGTACAACAAAAGGCAACGATTACTATCTGACGATTACAGAAAGCAAGAAACGTTTCGAAGATGACAACTATGACCGTCACAAAATTTTTATCTATAAGGAAGATTTTGTCAAGTTTGTCAATGCCATGCAGGAAACGGTAGATTACATCAAAACCGAACTGCTTCCTGATTACGATTTTGACGCACATAATCACGATGATTATGAAGAGCGCGAATACAAGCAGGATATTTCAGCGGCAAAACAGGAAAGCGCTCAGGAAGAAGTGAAAGAGGAAAAAGAGGAGGAACAGAAAACGGAAGAAAACCCAGTGGTTTCCGCCATCAAGCCTCCGCACACAGACGAGGAAGTGGATAAATGGGATTAATCCGCCGGAAAACTAATCTTTGCCTAACAGTTCATGCCCCATCTTATCTCTCTTGGTTTTGAGATAGGTTTCATTGAATTTATTGGGAATCGTTTCAATCGGCACATTTTCCACTATTTCCAATCCATATCCTTTCAACGCTGCGCGTTTTTTAGGATTATTGGTGATCAGTTTCATTTTAGCAATATTCAAATCGCGCAGAATCTGTGCGCCGATACCGAAATCACGCTGATCCGCCTTAAAGCCCAGCGCCAGGTTGGCATCTACCGTATCCATGCCTTCTTCCTGCAGTTTGTAGGCTCTCAGCTTATTCATAAAACCTATACCCCTGCCTTCCTGCATCATATAGAGGATAACGCCTTTGCCTTCCTTTTCCACCATCTTCATGGCATTGTGCAGCTGATCGCCGCAGTCACAGCGCAGAGAGCCTAAAATATCTCCCGTCACACAGGACGAATGCACGCGCACCAGCACCGGCTCATCGTTCTGCCACTCGCCTTTCACCAGAGCGAAATGCTCTTCATTCGTGGTAAGTTGTTTATAGGCAATCAGTTTAAAGTCGCCGTATTTGGTCGGCATGTTCACTTCCACCATCCGCTCGATCAGTCGGTCGTTTTTTAGCCTGTATTCCACCAGGTCCTTGATGGAAATGATGCGCATATCAAATTTATCGGCAATCAGGTACAAATCGTTCAGGCGCGCCATGGTGCCGTCTTCGTTCATGATTTCCACCAGTACACCCGCCGGTTCAAAACCCGCCAGCCTGGCGAGGTCAATGGCCGCTTCGGTATGGCCGGTACGGCGCAGCACCCCTTCCCTTCTGGCGCGCAGCGGGAAAATATGCCCCGGTTTGCCAAATACTTTCGGGTCGATAGCCGGGTCAATCAATGCCTGTATGGTCTTGGAACGGTCTGCTGCGGAAATGCCCGTAGAGCAGCCGTGCCCGATCAGGTCCACCGAAACGGTGAATGGTGTATCGTAATGGGATGAATTGGAATTCACCATCAACTCTAGCTGCAGGGCATCGCAACGGTCTTCCAGCAGAGGTACGCAAATCAGCCCGCGCCCGTGCGTGGCCATGAAATTGATGATTTCAGGGGTGACATTGCGGGCGGCGGTGATGAAATCACCTTCGTTCTCGCGGTCTTCGTCATCCACTACGATAACGAGTTTTCCGTTTTTGATAGCCTCAATGGCGGATTCTATGGAATCCAGCTGATGGGTTGTATCGTGTTGTGGGTTGCCAGACATTTTTTTACTCCTTTACAAAATTTAATAAAACCGTGTGCTGTTCTTATTCCTGTAAATGAACAAAACGGCACACAGGTTCAGATTTCCTATCCAAAAGTACACAAAAGTGCGTCAACAAAGGGTAAAAGCAATATTACGATTAAGCTAAAGAATGGCAGGGGTACCTTGTGAGATGGTATAAATATGGCAGAAATTACCGGGGCATGGCAGCAGTAAAACAACAGAAATATATACGCATGCAAGTACAAATAAGCTTATAAAATCATATTCCATTTTATTATTTATACAATAATACTATGTTTGATAAAGCAAACCAAAGGTTCAGGTATACAACATAGAGTAGTTAGTATATGCGAACCAATGGTACGGGTATAATCAAGTTAGCTGCTAACTATGTTTTATAAGAACAGTCAAAACTTGAATATCAATTGAAAATGGGCATTAGTTATCTCTTTGCCAATAATTTACTTTGAAAAATTTTGGAATTTGTTCAAAGCCAAGTTAATTTCATTATAAAAGGCTTTCAACCCAAGGAAACGATTCAAAAGATTCTCTATCGAAAAGAAAGGAAATCGACCGCGTTAAATTGTAGTATTATATTAACAGACGGAACCAGATCGCGATTAAGCTCCTTAAATTGTGAACGAAAATCGGAGATAAAGTATTGAACTGGCGAAACTGAATTTATAGATCTAGTTCTTGCACAGAATAATGATAAAGTCATTCATCTTCAATCATATCATAATAGAGGAATTGGAATCAAGTCAACAATTGATCCAGGAACATACTTAAGCACGCTTAATTTATTGGCGAAATTCCAATCCATCATACTTGAATTTGAAATGATAACCCATTAATAACGACATTACAAAAAATTACTTAAGATAAGATTTAAACATCATGCACTTTGGCTAACAAAAAATTGGCTATAGTTCTACATTTGAAAGGCAACTTCATTAAAATCCCCTCGCCGTCGTTGGTTTGTAACCAACGAACCTGCCAACCCAAAAAGCAACAGTAAGCAAAATTATGTCAAGCTTTTTTATTTTTGATTGAGGTGTAATACGAACAGGGATTGGTTTGTTGGTTGTAAACCAACAAAGGCGAAGGGCACCTACCCGGAAAGGCGGACTTTCATCTTCGTATGAACATCGAAAAGAAAAAAGAATCCCTCCACTGGCCTTAGCGACCCGCTAAGACCAGAAATAATGTCACACACAGGGGCAAAGATGTGCATAAAGTGTGTATTCTGAATGTTGCGGGATGTGCATTACCGTGTGCAAAGAGAAGTGCATAAATACAGGCTGTAAAAAACAGATTTTACTTGACAAATTGCAGAATTGGATGTAAGTTTACTCTACGTTATTGGAACGTCGAAAAAGTGAGGGAAGTGGAAGACATAAGCAGGTTTAAAAGCCGGTGAAACTTTCAGCTGAGGGATAGGGTCAAATCTATTTTTATCAGACACCATGGGCGGAAAAAGGAACGAGATTGGCAGAATAAATTTCGGTAAAAGGAAATGAAACTGTTAAATTGAGAAGACAAGGTTTTAATCGGCTTTGTCTTTTTTTTTGCCCATGCCCGAAGTATCTCCATCCTATTCTTCCCTGTTTTCTCCCTGCATCCGAAAGACATGACCGGTAACCTGAACTACTTACGCAAAGCCACCCGCAGCAGATTCTTCAAGGCACGCAATCGCCTGATTTTTGTTGCCGGCCTGAACTTGTATTTCTTAGGTATGAATCCTTCCGGCAGGTGATACGAACAGATGGCATTTCCGTGTTTATCAATGGCAGACAGTTTTACCGCTTCCTTTCCGAACACTTCCACTTTTCCGAATGCATCCTTGAAATTAGTGTTGCCTATCCCCTGTCCGCCCTGATTCCACAGATTCAGGTGAAGATTGTTTTTAATGATGGAAGCCAGTTTGGAATTGTCCTGCGCCAGCCCTCCCGCCATGAGCTCCGGAAAACCGGCATTCTTTCCATCATCTATCGCTGCGGTATGCGCATCGCCGCTCAGCACCACCACGTTTTTAATCTTGTTATCGTGGCAGAAATTCAGCAGTTTCGTCTGCGTTTCCGGAAAAGCAAACCACAGAGTCGCCAGCGATGCCGCAATATAGGAGCCGTTCATACCGTTGGGCAGTATCCGTTTCTGTGCCCGAATGCACATATCCAGCACTTGTTTATATGACCGGTTGAACGTGACACCGCTGACGATAAATTTCCAGTCGGCTTTGGAGTGTTGAAGTTTTGTCAGCAACCAATTCAGCTGCGCAGAATCCAGTATGGCATGCCCTTTCGGTACTTTGTATTTCCATCGTCCATTCTTTTTCAGGTGAAAGGCTTCCGAATTCGGCGAGCGCGTAGAACGCGTATCCAGGAAGAAAATTTCCGTATTGCCATAGACAAAAGAATGATAGGCCTGATCGGGCACTTCCGCATACGACGGGAAAAAGGTATGCAATCCCTGTATGGCCATTTCCCTCAGCGTATCGGGATACGCAACTTCTTTCATCTCGGTCTTAGAACCGGACATTTTCAGCGCTGTATAAGTATGTCTGGAGAAATCATCGAAGACACCATCCTCATCATCAAACACAAAATCCATGGGTGTGGTTTCGAGCAACTTTTTCAGGTTGGGCATTTCATAGCGCCGCTGATACAGTTCCTGCTGGTGCTCCAGGCTTTCATCGTAATAAAATTTATCCTCTTTAAAATGATCCGTATAGAGCCAATCCCCCAGGTGCAGGAAGAATGCCGGTTCATGCCGCTGCATTTCCGCAAAGATGGAATCGTTGTGGTGCTGTTCCGTGCAGGAGCCTAATGCAAATGAAAAACGGGCGGGCTGATAGTTTTCGGGAAAGGTTTGGAAGGAACCTGTCTTTTCGTCATTGCCATAACTCACCAGATAATAATACCTCATATCCGGGAGCAGAAAATCGAGTTTAAACAGGTTTACCTTATTACTCGTGTCTGCCGCTTTAAAATCAATGACCAGCGAATTGGAAGCATTCGCATCCGGATTTATGCTGCCGCCCTCCAGGAGGATGGGTTCATCGGATAGCTTTATAAACCCGGCGGCATGGGCATCTGTCATAAACAACAGGTGGGCGGAAGAATCCGTCACGGCGCCGATAACCGGGCCGGAAATGATATGCTGAGAAAAAACATTCAGACTCAGCAGCATAAATAACAAACCGAATACCCCCCCTGTCTGCCGACAGGAAGGCTCAAACTCCCTCTCCAGTCTGGAAATTCGGATAGTATCAATCTCCTCATTTTTAAAATAGGTGTTCATTTGTTTTCATCCGTTTTCAAAAAATCCAATTACGTACTACGCACTACTCACTACTTTCCTTACTTTTGCATAAATCTATAAAAATTTGACCTTTCCCGATAAAATAATTTTCATAGTGGGCAATTCACGCAGCGGCACCACCATGATGCTGCGCATCTTCAACAACCACCCGAAACTGATGGTGCTGAATGAACTGCATTTCTTTGAGCAATTATGGGCACCGGAAGACAAAGGGAAAATCATTTCTAAAAAACAGGCAGTAGAATTGGCTTCCAAACTGATGCTCACCCAGCGTGTCGGCTATATGACCCACGACCGTGATTTTTCAAAATATACATCCGAAGCGAATTCTTTCATCCAACAGATCGGAATCGAAGCACTGACGGCAGAGGCCGTCTATCAGGAGTTTACCAAACGGGAAGTCGCCTTAAACGGCAAATCCGTCGTGTGTGAAAAGACACCGCAGAATGTTTTTTACCTGAAAGAGATTTTTGAATTATACCCGAATGCACAAGTCATCAATATGGTGCGCGACCCGCGGGCTATTCTGTTGTCGCAGAAAAACAAATGGAACCGCCGCAACCTGGGAGGCAATTATATGACGAGACGGGAAGCCTTGCGCTTACGTATCAACTACCATCCGGTTACCATCAGCAAGCTGTGGAATGCGGCGATTCATGCCGCCAATTCATTCAACAGCGACAGCCGGATGATGACACTGCGCTTCGAGGATTTACTGGAACAGCCGGAAGCGAGCTTGCAGCTCGTATGCCGGCACATTGGTGTTGACTTTGATGCCAATATGCTGAACATCACTCAGGAAAGCTCCTCCATTGAGCAAGACAGCAGGGAAATCGGATTCAGGAAGGAACGGGCGAGCAACTGGAAGAAAGGCGGGCTCAACACGACCGAGCGATGGATTTGCCAGCAAATTTGCCGGAAAGACTTGATACGACATAGGTATGAACTCGAAAAAATCCAACCCAATTATTTACTGCTGATTTATTATTACCTGAGTTTCCCGGTAAAAATCAGCCTGGCATTATCGATGAATCTGAACCGCATGAAAAATATGGTCGAAACGCTGAAGAGAAGGTTGCGATGAGAAATGGGAGATAAGAGTTGAGAGATGGGTTATGAGAGAAAAGAATTTAATAGGAAAAGAATAATAAACCAATACTGACTATTGACTGACAACCATTGGCAAAAAAATGACCGAGACACAACATATATTCAACCTTGACTTTACTGCTGCGGATAATTTCGATCCCATCATTGAATCTATCCTGGAGCAGACGACGGACGGATGTTCGTTTCCAGCGGTCATCACACCGAATGTAGACCTGACGGTTCATCTCAATAAAAACAAAGAGTTGCTGCCCGTCTTTCAGCGGTCACGATTCATACTGCCCGACGGCGCACCCATCATCTGGTTTTCAAAACTATTGGGAAGGCCGCTTAAAAAGCGTTTAGCCGGAAGCGACCTGTTTCCGCTCATCTGGAAAGCCGGTATCCTGCATCAGAAAAAAGTATTTATGGTGCTGCCGAATGAAGCGGTGCAATCAAAACTGGCACAGGAATATCCTGCGGCCCGGTTTTACATTCCACCATTTTTTGATGCGACGCAGACAGATGTGGAAACGGAAGCACAAAAGATATTTCCGATGCTGCAGGAACATCAGCCGGACTTTATATTTCTGGGTTTGCGTTACCCCAAACAGGAAATGCTGATTGTCAACCTGCACAACAAGATTCAAAAAGCCGGTGGCAGGATGCCCTTATTTTTCAACCTGGGCGCTTCCTACGAATTTTATACGGGCATGAAGGACCGTGCGCCAAAGTGGATGCAAATTATCGGATTGGAATGGCTGCACCGATTTTTATCCGAACCCAAACGCACCTTTAAACGGTATTTCTGGGATGATTTGTATATTTTTGTATTGTTCTTTAAAGAACTTATAAGGAAGTAGGGATTGCTTCGTTCCTCGCAATGACGTCATTGCGAGGAACGAAGCAATCTTTAACATGAATGATAAAATGCAACTAACACTAGACGATATTGATTTAAAGATTTTATCCATCCTGATGAAAGACGCGAAGACGCCTTATACGGATATTGCCAAACAATTATTTGTATCGAGCGGCACGGTGCATGTTCGAATGAAAAAGATGGAGGAAATGGACATCATCAAGAGCTTCAACCTGCAGCTGAATTATCACGAACTGGGATATGATATCACCGCATTTCTGGGAATTTACCTGAGCAAAAGTTCGGAATATGATCTGGTAGCCAAGGAGCTGGAAAAAATTCCGGAAATAGTGGATTTGCATTACACCACCGGCAATTATTCCATGTTCTTAAAACTCATCTGCAAAGACACCAATCACCTGCGTCAGATTTTAATGGATAAAATCCAGAAAGTTGAAGGAATTACACGCACCGAAACCATGATATCTCTATCGGAAAGCATTAACAGGCCGCTGAAATTTGAAGAGTAAGCCTAATAGTCAAATATATATTTTACAGATCTTGCATTACCCGCATATGGACTTTCAAAATTCGCTTCTATCAATAACTCACTCACCTCCTTGTTTGAATTGACCGTGTAATTAAACACCATATCTAAAAAAAACCCATTTAGATTTCCATTTCTGATTTGTTTTATTAAGGGCATTTTTTTCGTTTGAAACGGAATGAATTCTAAAATTCCGCCAACAATTTCCGTACTTGGAAAAATTAGGTTCCTGTAATTAGAAAACAACGGAATATTGGATACATGCAAATTATCATTAAAATAAATCAATGTATCTGTCTGTAAGGGATCATAATTTCTGCCATTGTAAACGATTGTCGTGTCATTGTTTCTGTATTCATATCTTGCGCTATCTTCATAACCACCGCATCTGGCTGATCTTGGCAGCCTTTTATAACTTTCCATGGAGCCATCCGGATTATAGGTAAAAAAATACTCACTGGCCGGAGAAACACCATCACAGCCATATGGTATAATACCTAATGAAGTTAAATTCCCCAGTACGTCATAATTAATTCCATAGTAATAAAATTGAAACACATTGTCAGTTTTAATTCCATACAGCCCCGAACTATCATCGTAATATAACATGGAATACCCGCCAAAGCCCGGTTCTGCATAAACACTGTCAAAATAATTGCCGGCAGCGTTTTTATAAAATTGATAAGAAAACATCAAACTATCGGCACTGCCTGAAGCAACTTTATATATTCTGACTTTCCTGGGAAAGGAATTTGCATGTGGTTCCAGACCTGTCAAATCATTATCCCTGCCACATGAAGAGATGATGGTTATTAATACAGCAAGGATTGAAAGATTTTTCAATATTTTTTTATTGCAATATATGTACTATATCGAAATTTTACAACTTAATCAGGATTTTCAGCTGAGGTGTGTATCTGCCAAACTGCCGTAAGTGCTCTTTCACTTTTTTTTATATCTTTGCATCGATGCAAATCTGCAACAACATACTGGAAACAATTGGAAATACGCCAATAGTAAAGCTGAATAAAATCACGGCTCATATTCCCGCTACTGTTTGCGTAAAGATTGAATCGTTTAATCCCGGCCATTCCACGAAAGACAGGATGGCGCTAAAGATGGTGGAAGACGCAGAAAAAGACGGGCGGCTGAAACCCGGCGGCACGATTATTGAATGTACCAGCGGCAACACCGGCATGGGGCTCGCGATGGTGGCCTGCGTCAAAGGGTATAACTGTATTTTTACCACGACAGATAAACAATCCAAAGAAAAATTCGATATACTGCGCGCCATGGGTGCTGAGGTGATCGTATGTCCGACCAATGTGGATGCAACAGACCCGCGTTCCTATTATTCCGTTGCCAGAAAATTATCCGAAGAAACACCGAATTCCGTTTGGATGAACCAATATGACAACCTCTCCAACCGCCAGGCACATTATGAAAGCACCGGACCGGAAATCTGGCAGCAGACGGATGGCAGGATTACCCATTTTGTGGTGGGAATCGGAACGGGGGGAACGGTAACGGGTACTTCCAGGTTTTTAAAAGAACAGAATCCGACTATCAAAACCTGGGGCATTGACACCTACGGTTCCATCCTTAAGCAATACCATGAAACAGGCACCTTTGACCCGAAAGAGATTCATTCGTATATCACCGAAGGGATTGGTGAAGATATCATCCCGAAGAACTACGATTTCAGCCTGATTGATTTCGTAGAAAAAGTAACCGACAAGGAAGCGGCCCTGATGCAGCGTCGTCTGGCGAAAGAAGAAGGTATTTTTGCCGGTAACTCTGCCGGTTCGGCCATACAGGGTTTATTGCAATTACACGAAAAATTTCCGCTGACCAAAGACGACCTGGTGGTGATTATCCTCCACGACCACGGCTCCCGTTATGTCGCCAAATTCTTCAACGATGACTGGATGCGCGAAAAAGGGTTTCTGGATTAATTCAACACATTGCATCTCTTTTCCCAACCTATCATCAGGCGTAGAAGATTTATTTTCAAGTATTAACTTCTCAACGGCTGCATAAAAAAAGCTGCCCTTTCAGGCAGCTTACAAAAACTATGAGCACTAACGTTATTTTGGTATATGATACATTTCGCAGATTTCATCATAGGACATTTCAGTCAGGGGTTTGCTGAGACGGACATGGATGGTGGAAGGAATAATCACATAACGGAATTTATTTCGGCTGTCCATGCGGGGAATACCCAACGGATTATCGACAAACTGTGTAAAGTGTACATAGCCGAGGCTGAGTTTATAGTTAAAGATGTGAATGTAATTAGAAACAATGATGGTAGTTGCCAGTGGCCTTGTAAAATTTGGGTCATCATATAGTCTGCAATAAGCCAGCACTATTCCTTTGTCCAAAATAGCCTGGGTGACGGCTGGTGCTTTTACGCTAAACAGGTGATTCTGACTCATCATGACCGTAGCAGGTGTTGTGGGTGTACCACCGGTTCCGCTGCCCGGCCCACCTGGAATAGGGTTGCCGCTTGGTGTTGTAACGGTAGGCTGTCCGGGTGATATCCAATCTGAATAGAGGACTTCTGTCCTGACAGTGTCATGCACGACAGTGGTGGTGCCTGTAGTTACGATGGTGTCTGACGTAACAATGGTGTCTGACAGTCCGTTGGTTCCATTTGTACCATCCGTTCCGTTCATACCATTTGTACCATTAGAGCCGCCGGTGATAGCCGGAGCCGGTGTGTTTTCTTTGCTGCATGCGACGGCAAGAATTATTGCTAAGCCGCATACTGTTTTTGTTAGATTTTTCATAGTTGTTTAATTAATGCTGTTAGTTAATGGTTCAAATTTGCGATGTAAAAAATGATCAGGCTTCCAGTAAAGAGTAAACGGCAGAATGAATGAGTATTCGGAAAAGTATCGCATTAAAAAGGCATATCCCCTGAGGATACGCTTATTTCTTTGCTTACAGTAAGCCATATTAATTCTGTGCAATCACCCCTGTAATTTGAACAAATAGCAGATTTGAAGGTTTTAGCAGTATGAAATACGTATTACTTTTTCTTCTTACCACCTTAATCTTCTTCGCCATTGATATGATATGGCTGGGAGTCATTGCCCGTAATTTTTACCGGGAGAAACTGAGTTTTATCTTTACCGGTGAAGTGAACTGGGCTGCTGCCATCATTTTCTATTTCATATACATCACCGGTATTCTCTATTTTGTAGTTGTGCCCGGATTTGGGCACCATGACTGGAAAACCGTGCTGTTCAACGGCGCATTTTTAGGTTTCTTATGCTATGCAACCTATGATTTGACCAATATGGCCACTATCAGACAATGGCCGTTAACGGTGGTTTTGGCAGATATCACCTGGGGCACTATACTCACCGGGAGTGTATCCGTATTAGCTTATTTAGCTGCATCGAGATGGATTCATTTCTGATTTTAAGATAATTTCTCGCTGCCCACTACTCACTACTCACTACTTTTAGTTATCTTTGCGCTCGTTAAAAACAACCGACAATGAGCAAGTATGCATCACTTTTAGGCGAAGAAAGAGCCGAGTTTCTGTTAGAACATCATTCCAAAACCATTGACAAATCGATGCTGCACCTGCCGAGTGCGGATTTCGTGGAGAAGATATGGATGCAAAGCAACCGCAATCCACAGGTATTGCGCAGCTTACAGCAATTATACAGCAACGGCAGATTAGCGAATACCGGATATGTTTCCATTCTGCCGGTTGACCAGGGTATTGAACACAGTGCCGGTGCCAGTTTTGCTCCCAATCCCATTTATTTCGATTCCGAGAATATCGTGAAACTGGCTATCGAAGGCGGCTGCAACGCAGTAGCCTCCACCTATGGTGTACTGGGTTCTGTAGCCAGGAAATATGCCCACAAAATTCCGTTTATCGTCAAGATCAACCATAACGAGTTTTTATCCTACCCGAATGCATTCGACCAGATCATGTTCGGAACCATTAAGGATGCCTGGAATATGGGCGCTGTAGCGGTGGGAGCCACCATCTATTTTGGCTCCGCGGAATCGCGCAGACAAATTGTGGAAGTGGCTAAAGCGTTTGAATATGCGCACGAACTGGGAATGGCGACCATCTTATGGTGCTACCTCAGAAATTCCAATTTCAAGAAAGACAGCGTGGATTATCACACTTCTGCAGATTTATCTTCTCAGGCCAACCATTTGGGTGTAACCATACAGGCAGATATCATCAAACAGAAACTGCCGACCAACAACGGCGGTTACGATGCCATCAAGTTTGGCAAATCGCACCCGAAAGTATATTCCCAACTGACAACAGACCACCCGATTGACTTGACCCGATATCAGGTTGCCAATTGTTACATGGGACGTTCCGGATTAATCAACTCAGGCGGAGAAAGTAAGGGCCAAACAGACCTGGCGGAAGCGGTAGAAACAGCCATCGTCAACAAACGCGCCGGCGGTATGGGACTGATTTCCGGAAGGAAAGCCTTCCAGAAAGATATGAAAGTGGGTATTGAACTGCTGAATGCGATACAGGATGTTTATTTGGACAACGACGTGACTATCGCTTAGTTTTTGCCAGGTACCAGAATTATAAATAAGAATGCTCCGACAACCGGAGCATTTTTTATATGATTGGAAAATAAGTTAAAATAAAAAGGCAAGTTACTTACATCGCACCGCTCAACCACCTACCTTTGCTGCCTTCCGACCCTGGAGGATTTGTCAGGAGCTGGTCGTATAAGACTTGCCCGGCTGCAAATATACTTATTAATTCAGGATTTGAAATTAAAAATAAGGTTAAATTAATAACCATACACTGCCTTCAACCTCCCCCATCTTTTGGCTTTTCCCTTTTTCCTTCTTACTTTTATGCCATGACAGACATTGATTTTAACCTGAATGAAGATAAGATGCGGCTGGCTGTGGATGAACTCAAAGCCAAACTGCAGAAAATATATATCGGCGGCGGACAGAAGAAGATAGATTCCGAACATAAAAAAGGCAAAATGACTGTCCGGGAACGCATTCAGTACCTGATTGATAAAAATTCCTATTTCCTGGAAATCGGCGCGTTGGCAGGTGAAGATATGTATCTGGAAGAAGGTGGCTGTCCTAGTGGCGGCGTTGTGACGGGCATCGGCCATGTTTCCGGAAGACAATGCATGATTGTCGCCAACGACGCTACCGTAAAAGCAGGTGCTTGGTTTCCCATCACGGGAAAGAAGAATCTGCGTGCACAGGAAATTGCCCTCGAAAACCGGCTGCCAGTTATTTATCTGGTGGACAGTGCAGGAGTATTTCTTCCGATGCAGGATGAGATTTTTCCGGATAAAGAAAACTTCGGGCGCATTTTCAGAAACAATGCCAAAATGTCGGCGATGGGTATTCCCCAGATTTCGGCCATCATGGGCAGTTGTGTGGCGGGTGGTGCCTATCTCCCTATCATGAGTGACGAAAGCCTTATTGTGGAAGGAACGGGAAGCATTTTTCTGGCAGGGCCATATCTCGTGAAAGCGGCGATCGGTGAAAATGTGGACAAGGAGACATTGGGCGGAGCCGAAACACAAACTGCGCTAAGTGGTGTATGCGATTACAAGGTAAAAGACGACAAGGAATGCCTGGATACCGTCAAAAAACTGATAGATAAATACGGCAGGTTCGAGACCGCCGGGTTTGACCGCATCAAGGCGAAGAAACCAAAAGCTCATGAGAAAGACATCTATGGGATTTATACGTATGCTTCGGCAAAACCCTACGATGTCCGTGAAATCATCAGGCGAATCACCGACGATTCAGACTTTACGGAATACAAAGAAGACTATGGTCAAACCATCGTTTGTGCGTATGCGCGCATCGACGGGTGGAGTGTGGGCATTGTCGCCAACCAGCGCTCCGTGGTAAAAAGCAAGAAAGGGGAAGTGCAGATCGGCGGAGTCATCTATTCCGATTCGGCGGACAAAGCCGCGCGATTTATCATGCTGTGCAACCAGAAAAAGATTCCTCTGGTGTTTTTGCAAGATGTGACAGGATTCATGGTGGGCAGCCGAAGCGAACACGGCGGCATCATCAAAGACGGTGCAAAACTGGTGAATGCCGTATCGAACTCCACCGTGCCTAAGTTTACCATCATCATGGGCAACTCCTACGGCGCAGGCAACTACGCCATGTGCGGCAAAGCCTATGACCCAAGGCTGATTGTAGCGTGGCCATCCGCAAAAATCGCCGTGATGGGCGGCGACCAGGCGGCAAATACCATCCTGCAGATACAGGTGGGCGCGCTGGAAGCGAAAGGGAAACAATTCAGCGACGAAGAAAAAAACAAAATTCTAAAAGATATTAAAGATCATTATAACAAAACTACAACCCCTTATTATGCTGCTGCGCGCTTGTGGGTGGATGCAGTGATAGATCCGCTGGATACAAGAAAGTGGATTTCAGTGGGTATAGAAGCTGCCAATAATGCTCCGGTAGAAAAATTCAATGTGGGGGTACTGCAAACGTAGTTTCCTGCTTTCTTAATCATTCAAAAAACAACCTATCCATGAAGAAATTGCTCTTATTGTTACTTATCCCTGTCCTCGTTTATTCCTGTAAGAAATCGGATGCAGAACAGGCCAGAATAGATAAACAAATCTTATTGAAATATATTGCAGACAGCAGTTTGGTTGTTGACTCCACCGCATCCGGCTTGTATTATGCAATAGCCGATTCAGGCTCAGGTGTTTCCCCGAGTTCAGGTTCTTACATTACAGTTTACTATAAGGGATACTATACTGACGGAACCATTTTCGACCAGAATCCTGCGGGCACACCTATTAACGGATTTTTAGGTGGTTTTATTCCGGGTTGGATAGAGGGCCTTCCAAAAATCAAAAAAGGAGGGAAAATTAAATTACTGGTTCCTTCGTCATTGGCATATGGTAACGCCGGATATGCTTCCATCCCACCGAATACAGTATTGATATTCGACGTTGAACTGGTCGACGTGCGGTAAACTTCAAAGCGGCATGACAAAACATAGCACGGCATATGACGGTATTTTCATACTGCTGATTGCTTTCATCTGTCATGAGTTATTTTCCAGGTATGGCTTTAATCCAACGGATGAAGGATTTGTACTGTCCGCCACGAACAGGGTCATGCACGGACAAATCCCTCATGTGGATTTTTCATCTGTGCGCCCTCTGGGATATAGCTACCTGCATATTCCTGAACTGCTGTTTTCAAAAAAACACGTCTTTCTTATCTCCCGTTTTGTATTCTGGCTGGAGCAGGTTCTTATTGCGTTCTTATGGATTCAGGTTATTCAGAAAATCACAAAGCTTGGCATATCCCGGACAAACAATTATATTCTGGTCGTCATCACGTTAATCTTTAATGTACATTATTTTCCCTGCTCCGTTTTACATACTATTGACGGATTACTACTGTGCCTCATGGGTCTCAACCTGGTGCATTCAAGTAAGAAATATGCGGCTGCCGGTTTTTTCTTTATAGGTTTCGCAGCATTGTGCAAGCAGAACTACCTGATCATGCTTCCTGTTACAGCAGCTTTATTCGGAAGAAAAAATGCAGCTGTTAATTTGACCATAGGTCTGGTTCCAATAATTGCATACGTATCATTTATCACATTAAACGGAGGCTGGGACGATTTAACGATCCAACTCGGCAGCCATCATGAACTGTGGGAAGCGGGTGTGCATCCGTACAGCAACAGCCGTCTTTTTTACTTATCCATTTTGGCAGTTTGGATGGTTTCATTCCTGAATAACAGATGGCTGAACATTATTTATCTCTCTGCCGTATTTGCAGTTTGTTGGTATGCTTTGTCCACCTTTACCTATCACGAAAAATACAGTTTTTTTGTTTTCGGCAGTATGCTGGGCCATGCTATTTTCCAATTATATAAAAGAAAATACAAACTCATGCCTGTCTTCATTATTTGTTCATTGCTTGCCTGGTGCGTTTCCATTTCAGTCGGGTATAATACGCCCGCATTATTTCTTGGAGGATGTTTGGCGTTGTGGTTATACCTGTTACTTGTCGATTCCAAAGAATCTTCTCCGGTTCTTAACTATTCATCCTGTGTATTATTGCTCGCTTCCTTCATCATTTTTTATCATACACGAACGGCCATCATTTACCGGGATGCCTCCCTATCAATGCTGACATACCGGTTGGATGGAATAGTGGAAGGTGCAAGCGGAATCTACACCAATAAAAATACGTACGCCGTTTTGAAGGAACTGGACTCTTTAAAAAGTACAAACCCTGACCTAATCGCATTGCCTGATTTTACGGCATGCTCCATCCTGCAATCCAACACTTCCGCCATTAAAACGGAATGGCCGAACAGAACAGAAATCCCCAATAAAAAAATCCTGCAGAAAGTGATTCATGAATTAGAAAAAGACAGCTCCGTTATCTTAGCGATACCGAAATTCAATACCGCATTTCTTTCAATTGGTTTATTTAAAATCGACCAGGGGATAACAGGCAGATATCTGTTTATGGATTATGTATATGCTAACTACATCCGGTTTACATCTACCGCCTATTTTGATTTGTTCAGAAAGAAAATATGAAACTTACTCGCCCCAACGGTAAGCAGTGTTCTCCAATCCGCATAAATCGATGACACGATCCACCACCGTTGCCGCCAACTGTTCAAAATTGCTGGGTTTACTGTAAAAGCTGGGTGTTGCCGGGCAAATGATGCCACCTGCTTCCGTAACCAGTTTCATATTGCTGATATGAATCAGGTTATACGGTGTTTCGCGCACGACTAAAATCAGTTTCCTGCGCTCTTTTAATACCACATCCGCCGCTCTTGTCGTCAGGTCATTGGAGATACCACCTGCAATCCTGCCCAAAGTACCCATAGAACAAGGGCAGATGATTAAAGTATCAAAACGGGCACTGCCGGATGCAAAGGGTGCCATAAAATCATTTTTTTCATAAAAATCAAACGGATACTTCTTATAGTCCTGATTCCCTAACTCAAATTTCCAGACCTCTTTTGCATTATCGGACAGGACAACACTGACATTATCCACACTGCCACTTAGGGCTAAAAGCTTATCAAACAGCACCTTAGCATATATTGCACCGCTGGCACCGGAAACAGAAACAACTATTTTTCTTTTCATTTAGTATTTTATAACAGATTAAAGGTGCAAATTATTCCCTAAATTTACCATTCCTGTAAGTTGGTATTAAATTTGTAATATCCTGGTAAAATAACAAAATTTGATGGAAATAGTTATGTCAGTCAAAAACAAATCGGGCTGTTTCCTTCAAAACATAAAGTACATTAAGTCATGAAAACAATATCAAACAAATGGTTTTTACTGATGCTTCTTTCTGCATTCATGATAGGTCATAGTGAAGCAAGAACTAATAAAGCCCCTTATGCACAGGCAGAAGTAAACTGGACTGCTATCGACAAAGCTATTGACGAGACGAAAAACGCCAATAAGAAATTTATTCTGGTAGACTTGTATACCGACTGGTGCGGATGGTGTAAAAAGATGGATGAAAATACACTCACGGACCCCCGGCAACATAGCCAGCCTGAATGACAACTTTACCGCTGTAAAATTCAACGCGGAAATAAAAGACCCCGTTGCTTTTAACGGTAAAACATATTCCTTTACCAAGACAGGTTCCAGAGGTGCCAATCAGCTGGCATTAGAACTTGGAACCGTAGGCGGAAAATTAGGCTATCCTACGTTGGTGGTGTTAGATGCCAACGGGAATAAATTACAGACATTCCCCGGTTACAAGGATGTGGAAACGTTGAATACCATCATTCGTTATTTTAATACCGGCGTATACAAAACCATGGATTTCCAACAATTTCAATCAGGACAGTAAAAAACCTATTTATATGAAAGTTTCGACTATTCCAACTATTCTGCTTTTCGTTATTACCACTGTTTTTACAAACAAATCGTTTAGCACTGATAATAAACCTAAAACGGCTCCAACTGCAGTTACGAAACCTGCAGCCAAACCGGCTGTGACCAAGCCAGCACCAAAACCAAGTGCCACCAAGACCAAACCGGCAGCTGCAGTCAATGCAAACCAGGAAGTCACAAAAAAAATAAAATGGCTGACATGGGATGAAATGGTCGCATTGAACGCTCAGAATCCTAAGAAAATCTTTATAGATTTTTATACAGCCTGGTGCGGCTGGTGCAAAGTGATGGATAAAAACACTTTTGAAGATACCATCATTGCACAATTGATGATGAAAGATTTTTATTGTGTTAAGTTCGATGCGGAAAGAAGAGACGACATTCAGTTCCTGGACAAGACCTGGAAGTTTATACCGGGAGGGCGAAATGGTTATCATGAACTGGCTGCCTATTTTATGCAGGGACAATTGTCCTATCCGACATTTTGTGTCCTTAATTCAAAATTTGAATTAATAACACCTCTCAAAGGATATATCAATGTACCGCAGTTTGAGCCTATCATCAGCTATTTAGGACAAGACTTTTGGATGCCATCTAAAGGGAAAAATATGGATGAATACAAAGCGACTTATGTCAGTCCGAGAACAACCCCATGGGTACAGCCGCAATAGCTAACAGGAATATGATTATTTTAAACTGTTCAATGTAGCTTTTATACCAACCAATGAAATCACTTTTTGCTGTTTGTACGTTATTCCTCATCCTTCCGGGCTGTAAAACACCGAATGCAACCCAGAACACCAACAAGCTGAATCCAGTCAAATTAGATGCTCCGCTGTCTGGTGATAAATCACTGCTCTGGCAGATTTCGGGAAAAGGACTACAGCAGGCCTCTTATTTATTCGGTACCATTCACCTCATCGATCAGGACAGGTACTTTCTGGGGAAAAACACGTTGAAAAAACTGCAGAAAAGCCAGGAGCTGATCATGGAACTCGACATGGAAAATATCGATGTTGCCGAACTGGCAAAATCGAGCGTATTGAAAGAAGGCACTACAGTAAAGGATTACATGAGTGATTCGGATTATACCGTTTTACAAAAATTCATGCAGGACTCCATTGGAATTACCAGGTACAATTTCGAAAACGGTTATGCAAAATTCAAACCTTACTATCTGGAACAGCTGCTGTTCACCCGATACATGGGCCAACGGAATGAATCCTATGAAATAAACCTGAAAAAAATCGCTCAGGATAAAAACATCCCTGTCAGCGGTTTGGAAACCTATGAAGAGCAGCTGAAGTTTTTAGATGAAATC
This sequence comes from Sphingobacteriales bacterium, assembly GCA_016719635.1. Taxonomy (NCBI): domain Bacteria; kingdom Pseudomonadati; phylum Bacteroidota; class Sphingobacteriia; order Sphingobacteriales; species Sphingobacteriales bacterium. The sequence continues at coordinate 385,575 of JADJYT010000003.1, forward strand.
CCGCTGGAAAATCAGCTAAGAAGCCTCATCTCCACCATAAAAAACTATCAGGACGAAACGCAGGAACTCGAAAAACTGATTCAACTCTACACCCGGCAAGACCTGCCCGGACTGGCAAAAGCATTTGAAGATGAACAGGACAGGAATATGCTGGAAAAACTTTTGGACAAACGGAATACAAACTGGATACCGCAAATCAGGAAATGGGTTCAGGAAAAAGCATGTTTTTTTGCTGTTGGCGCAGGCCATTTAGGCGGAGAACAGGGCATCATACAATTGCTGCGGAATCAGGGCTATACCGTTCAGCCCGTTTCTGCCGATTAATAATTGACACTTAACAATGAACGATGGACAATTTTGTATTTTTGTCAGTTAATTCATTGCCAAAAGTTCATCGTTCATTATGCAGGAACTTCCTAAAAACATAGATCACATTCAAATCGAAGCGAAATGGTACCGCCATTGGCTCGATAAAAAATACTTCCATTCCGAACCGGATGAACGGGAACCCTATACGATTGTCATTCCGCCGCCCAATGTAACAGGTGTGTTACATATGGGACACATGCTCAACAATACGATTCAGGATATCTTAATCAGACGTGCACGCATGCAGGGAAAAAACGCCTGCTGGGTGCCCGGTACGGATCACGCCTCTATCGCCACTGAAGCCAAGGTGGTAAATCTGTTGAGGGAACAAGGCATCAGCAAGAAAGATATTTCCCGTGAAGACTTTTAAAACATGCCTGGCAATGGAAAGAGAAATACGGCGGCATCATCCTGAAACAGCTGGAAAAACTGGGTGCTTCGTGCGACTGGGACAGAACCCGCTTCACGATGGAAGCAGATTTAAGCGAAGCTGTTATTGATGTATTCATCGACTTATACAACAAAGGAAAGATTTACCGAGGCGTTCGTATGGTCAACTGGGACCCTAAAGGATTGACTGCCGTATCCGACGAAGAAGTCATCCACAAGGAAGTCAACTCAAAGCTTTACTACGTCAGCTATAAAATTGAAAACTCGGACAATGAATCAATCACAGTAGCCACCACCCGACCTGAAACGATTTTAGGTGATACTGCCATCTGTGTACATCCGGATGATGAGCGCTACAGGCATCTGAAAGGGAAATCTGCCATTGTGCCGCTAATCAACCGTGCGGTACCGATTATTTTCGACGACTACATCGATATCGAATTTGGAACCGGCGCCCTGAAGGTGACACCGGCGCATGACATCAACGACTACAATCTTGGCATCAGGCACCATCTTGAAGTCATCGATGTATTAAACGATGATGGAACGATGAGTGATAAAGCGCAGCTGTACATAGGTGAGGACAGGTTTTCCGTACGCAAGAAAATTGCTGCCGAACTGGAAGAAAAAGGACACCTGGTAAAAATTGAAGACATCAAAAATAAGGTCGGCTACTCTGAAAGAACGGACGCGGTGATAGAACCAAAATTGTCCATGCAGTGGTTCTTAAAGATGGGGGAATTATCCAAACCGGCACTGGAAAATGTGATGAACGATCACATTCAGCTCATTCCTGAAAAATTCAAAAATACGTACCGCCACTGGATGGAAAATGTACACGACTGGTGCATATCGCGACAACTGTGGTGGGGACACCGCATTCCGGCATGGTATGATGAAAAAGGGAATGTGGTAGTTGCGAAATCGGAAGCGGAAGCGATAACAGCTTATCTGGATAAATCCGCAGATACGACATCTGGAATCCCAAATCTGATTCAGGATGAAGATGTGCTCGACACCTGGTTTTCTTCCTGGCTTTGGCCAATCAGTGTATTTGACGGATTCAAACATCCGGATGGAAAAGACATCTGTTACTATTATCCGACCAATGATTTGGTGACGGCACCTGAAATTTTATTTTTCTGGGTGGCGAGAATGATTATCGCCGGTTATGAATACCGCCATGAAAAACCATTTTCCAACGTCTACCTCACCGGTATCGTGCGCGACAAACAGGGTAGAAAGATGTCCAAATCACTGGGCAATTCTCCCGACCCGCTGGACTTGATTGAGAAATACTCCGCCGACGGTGTGCGGACCGGAATGCTGTTCTGCTCCCCGGCAGGAAATGACTTGCCGTTTGATGAAAAATTGTGCGAACAGGGCAGAAACTTTACCAATAAAATATGGAACGCCTTACGTCTGGTTAAAGGTTGGGAAACAGATGACACCAAACCTTCCGACAATGAAGCCATATTTAGCTGGTTTGACAATAAACTGGAACAGCTAAAGGATAACCTCGAAAAATCGTATGCATCGTACCGTATTTCAGAAGCATTGATGGATCTGTACAAATTCATCTGGGATGATTTCTGCTCATGGTATCTGGAGTTTGTAAAACCCCCGTTCGGAGAAAAGATAGATTCGGTATCCTATCAAAAAACCACTGGCTATTTTGAAGAACTGATGAAACTGCTGCATCCGTTTACGCCGTTCATTACGGAAGAAATCTATCATCATCTGCAGGAAAGAAAAGATGACATCTGTATAACGGCTTATCCGTCCATTCAACCGTATGATGTTAAAATAATACGTGAAGGAGAGCAGTTAAAGGAAATCATTTCCGCTATCAGGGATGTACGCAATAAAAACGGGTTATCACCAAAAATAAAAATGACGGTTTACATTCAGGCTAAAGACAACAGCTTGTATCAGAAATTTGGTGTGCTGATTGAAAAAATCGCCAATACGAACCCGTTGCAATTTACACAAACAGAAATGGACAATACGGTATCACAACTGATAGAAACGGACAAATTGTTCATTGAAACAGGCGTCCGGGTTGACACGGTTTCCGAAAAGAAAAAGATACAGGAAGAAATAGAGTATTACAAAGGATTTATCGTTTCCGTAGAAAAAAAACTGAGCAACGAGAAGTTTGTGGTGAATGCGAAAGCTGAAATCATTGAAAATGAACGAAAAAAGATGGCTGACGGCTTATCGAAACTGAAGTCACTGGAGGATTCTTTAGCTAAATTATAGTAGTTTTTCTATCTTTGCACCGAAATTAAATAAAATGAATATTTGCATTGTAACCGGCTCCGGGGGATTAATAGGCAGCGAATCAGTAGAATTTTTTGCGGACAAATTTGACCTGATTGTCGGTATCGACAACGACCTCCGCTCCTATTTTTTCGGCAGTGACGCTTCCACATCCTGGAACAAACACCGCCTGGAGGAGAAATATGCCAACTACAAGCACTACAATATTGATATCCGCAATAATGAAGAACTGGAAAAAGTTTTTAAAGAATACGGTGAAGATATAAAATTGATTGTACACACCGCTGCACAACCTTCTCACGACTGGGCGGCTAAAGAGCCGTTTACAGACTTTACGGTAAATGCGAACGGCACCTTGAACATGCTGGAATACACACGACTGCATTGTTCAAAAGCGGTATTCATTTTTACCTCCACGAACAAAGTCTACGGCGACAATCCGAATTACCTGCCGCTGGTGGAACTGGAAACCCGTTGGGAAATTGCGGAAAGCCATCCCTATTACAAGGAAGGGATTGACGAATTCATGAGCCTAGACCACACCAAACACTCCGTGTTTGGCGCTTCCAAAGTGGCTGCCGATATCATGTGTCAGGAATATGGACGTTACTTTGGGATGAATATCGGGGTATTCCGCGGCGGCTGTCTGACAGGACCGAATCACAGCGGTGCCATGCTGCACGGCTTCCTGTCATATCTGATGAAATGCGCCATCACGGGAACACAGTACAACATCTTCGGCTACAAAGGCAAACAGGTTCGCGATAACATACACAGTTATGACCTGGTGAATATGTTCTGGCATTTCTACCAAAACCCAAAACAGGGCGAAGCCTACAATGCCGGCGGCTCCCGATTTTCGAACTGCTCCATGATGGAAGGCATCACGCTGTGCGAAGAAATTTCCGGTAACAAGATGAACTATCAGTATGTGGAAACCAACAGAATCGGCGATCATATCTGGTATATTTCCGACGTATCTAAGTTCAAACAACATTACCCGGAATGGAACTTCAAATACGACCTGCATACCACGCTTGTTCAGATTCATGACAGCATGCTGAAAAGAGTTTAATACATTTTATCAAAAAAAATATCATGAAAAACATTCACCCATCACTGCTGTTACTGTCATTCATTGCCATTTTGGCTATAGCCTGCAAGAATGAAGAGGCTTTAAATGACCCGAATATTGAAGATTAGACCATCAATAAGACGATTGCTACCGGCGGAACTTCCGCCCGCTATGGTGCAGATGATTCCATAGATGTGAATGGTGACGGCACATTTGATTTTCAGTTTCTGTTCGGGGCGGTGAGCGGCAGTCCTGACACTACCTTTTACGGAGGTGCCTGCATCAAGGGGGATGTGCTGACCTATACACAAAACCTTGGAACCTCGCCCACCATATTCACCACGGTCTTAAATTCGGGTGATAAGATAAGTTCATCCTCGACCACATGGAGTACGTTTGGCTTTATGGCAGGAACGCTGGAATCCACGAATATCGGTATTGCCGGAGCAGGCAATAAATTGATTGGATTCAGGTTTAATGCAGTCGACGGCACTCACTACGGTTGGATGAAAGTGAATATTCCGGACAACTACATATCCCTGACGGTCGTAGAACTGGCCTATCATAAAACACCTGATACCGAAATTGAAGCCGGCGTTAAATAAACAGCACCACCTAATACAATTTACCGAGCCATCCAAAAGGATGTTTTTTTGCCCGAATTCTCATTCATACCTGTCGGATACTCATTTTTGGGGTGGTTGGTCATTAGATTGTATAGTTTGTAATGAATTTTATTTGAAGATAAATCACAACACTCAAATTAAACATTATGGATGCTAAGGATTTTGAACTGCCGCTGGAAGGTTCATTTAGTAATCTGATAAGCCAGTGTTACCAACAGCAGAAAAAAGTGTCTACTACAGCAGATAAGACTAAAAAGAAACAAAAGACAAATACAGCGATAATCAAACCGGCAAAACTCCCTAAAAGGTAAATTCAGCATGAAAAGAGCAATTGGTATGAAATAAAAAGAAAAGAATTAGCTGTTTTCGCACAAATTAACTTCATTCTAACGCTTTCAGCTTGATATATTTCATTTTTAGACTAAAGTTTATAAAAACACAACAGATGAAAAAAGTATCCATAAAACCAGCAATGGTTTTAGCCTTGGCAGTATTTGGATTCGCCGCCCTGATTACCTCCTGTAAAAAGGCAGACAATCCAAATATTATCTACACCTCTTACAATAAAACAGTGACGGGTACAGTCGGCAGTATAGTTGTTGACTCCATTGATTTGAATTTAGACACAAAATCAGATTTCCGTTTTGGGATAAGCCAAACAGTCACCGGAGACAGTATTGCAGTCCTAATTTCCGGTGGATATATCGGTGGTATCTATATTGATTCAACCTTAGCCTTAGATTTCATGTATCAGGTTAAACCGTTAAATAAAAATGAAACACCCGCTAATTATGTTCCGGGTGTAATGCAATGGGAGCAAGTCGGTTTAATTGATATTAAAAGGGCGCCCGATATAACCGGCCTTGCCGGGAGTGGTGACAAATTCATTCCTGTGTTTGTATACAATACACTCACATCCAAGTTTCACTATGGCTGGATTCGTGTCAATATGAGCAGTGATCATAAAACATTTAAGTTGATTGACGGAGCTTTCAACCTTATTCCGGATGTTCCTGTAAAAATGGGAGCCAAATAAGTATGGTGAGAAATACACTAAAAAGTCCGGACATCTGTTTCGTGCTTTTTATTTATAGTCTGACACAATAAGTGTATTGGTGCAAAAGCTGTATTCATACTCCTGATTGGAGCCGACTATAACCAAACGGTCATCTGAATAACTTTCAATTAAGGACAAATACCAGTCAATGGCTTTGGTATCAAAATTAGAAGTGGGTTCATCGAGCAGCAAAACCTGCGACAGGGTTAAGAATGCCAGTGCTAATTTTAAGCGCTGCCGCATTCCGGAAGAAAAATTCTTGATGTATTTGTTTTTATGCATCCCCAGTTGGGAAACGGCATAAAACTCCTCTTTGGACTCACAATTCATCTTTTTGAAGGTAGCATGAAAATCATACATTTCTTCCAATGTAAAATCGTCAATCACTGAAATATAAGGTGCCGCAAAAACAATTTCTTTAGAGGCAGCCTCAAAGTCAGTTACACGTTTATGCGGGATGGAATAATGCATCTTGCCGGAGGTGGGCACAAGGCCGCCTGACACGATTTTCAGCAAGGTTGATTTTCCGCTGCCGTTAGGACCTACCACTGCATATTTTCCACCGGATTCAAACTGAAAATTCACCTGTTTGAAAATCCATTCAAATCCAAAACGTTTGCTGATATTTTCCAGTTGTATGGTCATTGTTATTTTATCCACCCGAACTAATCCATTCCTTTAATGATGCCGCGTTCAGAGCTTTTTACAAAACTGACAATATAGTCGCGCAATCCGGATGCCGGAATCTCTTCTTCAATCTTCGCTAATGCCTGCGAGGTATTCAGTCCGTTGTTGCCAAAGATGAAGCGGTACACATCCTGTATCATGTGTATCTCTTCCGGTGTAAAGCCATGACGTTTCAAACCTATCGAGTTAATGCCGGCGTATTGGGCCGGATTGCGCATCGCCAGGCAAAACGGAGGTACATCTTTTCCAATCATACTTCCGCCTGAAATGAATGCATGTTTTCCGACCTTAACAAACTGGTGTGCGCCGCTCATACCTCCGAAGTAGGCATAATCCTCAATGGTAACATGCCCCGCCAGATTCGTTGCATTTGCCAGAATGCAGTGTTCGCCGATAAAACAATCATGGGCGATATGCACATATGCCATTATCAGCGAATGGCTTCCGATTTTTGTAGTACCCGATGCGGAAGTACCCCGGTTGACGGTCGAACATTCACGTATGCTCACATAATCTCCGATATCGACCGTACTGTATTCTCCCGAAAACTTTAAATCCTGTGGAATCGCGCCCAGCACCGCCCCGGGAAATAGTTTGCAGTTACTGCCAATTCGCGTACCCGGGAAAACAGTCACATTCGGTGCTATCCAGGTGTTATCTCCTATGATAACATCTTCATATATCGTTGAAAAATGCTCCACCTGAACATTCGCCCCTAACCGTGAATCTGGATGAATAAAATTATTCAAGAAGAAAGAATTTGAACAAAGATAGCTATTTTTTAATTCGTATAAAAACAAACCTGAGCGTGTCAGAATGAGTGTTCCACTGCTGTCAAAACGAAGTTTTCCATTAAATATCTTGCAAAACGGGTATTGGAAGTATGACCGGGTTTATAGGCGATTAATTTGCCTTTGAAATGTGTTTGAGTCAAGGCCAGATCACCGATGACATCGAGTATTTTGTGCCGTGCAGCTTCATTGTCAAATGTCTGGTACAACGGATTCAGTATACCCATTTCGGGAATGGAATTCGCCGCATGATGAAACGTATGGGCCAGCCAGTCAATTTTTTCCTTACTGAGTGCAGTTTCTGAAAAGACCAGCGCATTGTTTAGATTGCCGCCTTTGATAAGGCCATTGTTATAGAGATATTCTATCTCATGGAGAAAGCAGAAAGTCTTGGCAATAGCGATTTCTTCCGCATATTCCCTTATGTCATTGAGTACCGCATACTGGTGTTTGATAATCTTGGAGGGAAAATCAATGAGGCAGGTGACAGAAAATTCTTCATGCGGCAAAAAGATATATTCCGCTCCGGTCTGTTCGTCTTTCCATTCAACGACATCCTGTATGGTGAAATATTTCTTATAGTGTGATAGTTCTATGATATTATCGTCTATCAGCCGGTCTATATAAAACTTAGCGCTTCCATCCAGAATGGGCACTTCCTTGTTATCAATCTCCACTAAAGCATTATCTATACCCATAGCATACAATGCAGACAACAGATGTTCAACGGTCACCACTTCCGATTCCTGCAACTTAATTGTCGTACTTCTGTTGGTGTTGGAAACATTCTCCACTTTTGCGGGAATGAATAGAGTGGGGTTAATGTCCGTTCTGCAAAACTGAATACCGAAATTATCCGGTGCCGGTTTTATGGTCACGTTGGACATTAAACCCGTATGCAAACCTACTCCGGAAAAATGAATGGGACGAACGATTGTTGTTTGTAACCTCAAAGTGATTGGTATTAAATAGGCACTTAGTTGCCTGTCAAAGCTACAAAATAAAGCAATACGTATATCCGCTTACAAATTATCTTTAAGATTATTTAATTCGTTGCGAAGCTCCCTGATTCTCTTCTCTAACTCGGGCAATTGCTTATAAATGACCGTAGCTTTGAAATGTTGCTTTATGTCAATGGCCGGGATGCCGGAAAGCACCTGATTTTCCTCCGTTATATGTTGAGCTACGGCACTCTTTGCATTTATCCTGGTAAAAGGAGCAATTACAATATGCCCGACAAATCCGACCTGGCCGCCAATCATATTGTGGTGTCCGATTTTCGTACTGCCCGATATGCCGGTTTGTGAAGCGATGACGGTATGCTCTCCAATCTCCACGTTATGCGCCACCTGTATGAGATTATCCAGCTTTACGCCTTTTCTTAAGATGGTGGAGCCCATCGTTGCCCTGTCTATACAGGTATTGGCGCCGATTTCACAATCGTCTTCGATGACCACATTGCCCAGCTGGGGGATTTTCTGATAGGTTCCATCCTTCTGCGGAGCAAAGCCAAATCCATCGGAACCAATTACGGCTCCTGAATGAATGACGCAGTTATTGCCAATAATACAATCATGGTATATCGACACATTGGGATAGATGATACAGTTGTTTCCTATCCTCACATTTTCCCCGATATATACATTCGGATAGATGATGGTATCTTTTCCAGCTTCATACGGTTTTTTATCCTGTCCGGACTGTAACTGCTGATAGAGTTGTAGTAAATTTGCAAATGCAGCATAGGCATCTTCCACCACAATAAAATTCAGCTTGCTTTTATCTGTCCGCTTGTCAAAAAGATGCTGTGATATGATAATACATCCGGCTTGAGTGGTATCTAAAAATGGAAGGTATTTTTCATTGGCTAAAAAGGAAATCTGGTCCTGCTGCGCTTCCTCAATCTTTGCAGGCATGGCAATCAGGTGCTGCTTATTGCCGGCAATCTCTCCTTTTATCTTTTCTGCTATTTGTGTTAATGTAAACAAGGTTGCTCCTTTAATCTTTAGGATAAGCAATGTAATGTTTCACCACCGGATTCGACAGGGAACGGATATTCCATTGCTCTGTAATATCGGTGATTTCTTTGATATTTCCATCTTTAAATAGGATGTAAATATTGTCCTTTGCCGGGTTATAGGCATTGTTTTGAGCAGTACCCATCAGTACTAAAAAATCCATTTCATCCTGGGTATATTTCTGTTTTAACAAGGCATATTTTTCTTCTGCCTTATGTTCCTCAACGTATTCTATCTTAAACAAATGCCGGTTGATGATAGAAGTGGACAGTAACTTTAATATTTCATCCTCACTCTGCATCCAGACTTTCAATGCCTGCACGATGTCATAATCATCCAGCAGGACAAATTTATCGATGTGCTGATGGAAATCTTCAACACTGATATCATTTTGCAGAAAGAAATGCAGATTATCGGAAATACCCTGATACGGAACCTTGATTTTGCGGGCTCTTAAGAGTGCATTTTTCAGCATCAGGTCCGACACCAGGCTTGTCTTATGCAAATAGACCTGCCAGTACATCAGCCTCCTGGCCACAATAAATTTTTCGATGGAATAAATCCCTTTTTCTTCCACCACAATATTATCATTGTGCACATCCAGCATATTGATGATTCTGTCGTAACCTATCACACCTTCACTCACACCGGTATAGAAAGAATCCCGGTTCAGATAATCCATCCTATCCATATCAAGCTGTCCGCTTACCAGCTGATGTAAAAATTTCTTAGGATACCGATTCGTAAAAATGCGGGTAGCCGTTTCAATCAAAGACCCAAACTGTTGGCGCAGCCGCTGCATCAGCAGCATGGAAATATGTTCATGATGTACATTGGGTACAAGTACACCTTCCAAAGAATGCGAAAACGGACCATGCCCCAAGTCATGCAGCAAAATAGCCAGCACCGCCGCCTGCGATTCTTCCTCGCTGATATCATGTCCCTTTGACTTCAGGACTTCCAGGCTTTTATACATCAGGTGCATGGCACCCAGCGAATGATGAAACCGGGAGTGGGTGGCACCGGGATAAACCAATGCACTCAAACCCAGCTGCTGGATACGTCTTAATCGCTGGAAATACGGATGTTCTATTATATCGAAGACGATATCATACGGAATAGAGATGAAACCATAAACAGGATCGTTAAATATTTTTCGTTTGTTCATTTACAGATATACATCCGAGGTTAGCGGTTACCGGCTTAATTATACAGACAGAATGTACTTTATTAGCATTATTTAATGAAATAAAATTATGTATTTTGCAAATAAAGCCATAACATTATACAATACAAAAATAGCAAAGTCTAGTCATTTATAACAATTAACTTTTAACTTACCTCCATGAGCGATATAAAAATACTATGGGCAGATGATGAAATAGACTTATTGAAACCGCAAATACTTTTTCTGGAACAAAAAGGCTATACCGTTGATCCCGTCAGCAACGGATACGACGCCCTGGATAAATGCAAGACGGAACATTTCGATCTGATCTTCTTGGATGAGCATATGCCGGGTATTTCGGGATTGGAGACACTGGCCAGAATCAAGGCCATCAACAAGGACATTCCTGTCGTCATGATAACCAAAAATGAAGAGGAGAATATCATGGAAGAAGCCATCGGTTCACAGATCGCTGACTACCTGATAAAACCGGTCCGTCCGAACCAGATTCTATTGTCCATCAAAAAAATAACGGAAAACAAGAAACTGGTTTCTGAAAAAACCACCACTTCGTACCGTCAGGAATTCCAGAATATCATGACGGAAGTCAATAATGTAAACGACCATAAGGAATGGGCAGAATTGTACAAGAAACTCATTTACTGGGAACTGGAACTGGACAAAGCCAACAACCCGGACATGAAGGATATCCTGGATATGCAGAAGAGCGAAGCCAACAAAGAGTTTTTTAAATTCATTTCCAAAAACTATCTGAAATGGCTGAAGGAAACCGGAAAGGGTTCCACCCCAACCTTGTCTCACACGCTATTTAAAGACAAGATAATTCCTGCCATCGAAAACGACACCCCCACTTTCTTTCTGCTGATAGACAACCTTCGCTACGACCATTTCAGGATGATAGAAACGCTGATAAAAGAGGATTTCCGGAAAGTAAGCGAAGATTATTTCTACAGCATCCTTCCCACTACGACTCAGTATTCACGCAACGCGATTTTTTCCGGCCTGATGCCGCTGGAAATCGATAAAAAATATCCTGAGCGATGGTTTTATGACGATGAGAATGCCGGCAAAAACCTGCATGAAGAATTTTTCCTGAATGAACAGTTCAAACGATTCGGAATTAACCTGAAAACAAGCTATACCAAAATCACCAATCACCAGTCCGGAAAGACACTGGAAGACAATATCCTGAACCTTCTGAACAATGCATTCAATGTAATCGTTTACAATTTTGTGGATATGCTTTCACATGCACGCACGGAGATGGAAGTGCTGAAAGAACTGGCCAGCGACGAAGCGGCCTATCGTTCCCTGACGATGTCATGGTTCGACCATTCCCCGTTACTGAATGCACTTCAGAAATTAAAAGATAAAAAGTACGCATCATCATCACATCCGACCATGGGACCATCCGGGTACAGAACCCGTCTAAAATCATCGGGGATAAAGCCACCACCACCAATTTGCGCTACAAGACCGGCAAGAACCTGAACTATAATGAGAAGGAAGTCTTTGCCGTTAAAAATCCGGATGAAGCACTGCTGCCGAAATCCAATCTCAGTTCCTCCTATGTTTTTGCCAAAGAAGATTACTATTTCTGTTACCCAAATAATTACAACCATTTTGTCAATTATTACCGGAATACCTTCCAGCACGGCGGCGTATCCATCGAAGAAATGATTGTTCCGGTCGCCGTTTTTGAAAGCAAGTAAGTGTATGATTTTTACGATTAACCATCTGATTGACCTGGAACAAGTGGCGGAAGCCATCATTCAACAGACTGCCACCAACTCCATTTTTTGTTTCTACGGCAACCTCGGAGCCGGTAAGACAACACTCATAACATCTGTCTGCCGTAAGCTGAAGGTGACCGATTCCATCTCCTCGCCTACTTATCCGATTATCAACGAATATTCCACTGCCGACGGCAAGATCATTTACCATATCGACCTGTATCGGCTGAAATCCAAGGAAGAAGTCCTCAACATAGGAATAGAAGAATATCTCTACTCCGGAAATTCCTGTTTTATTGAATGGCCGGACATCTTTGAATCCATCCTTCCGGAGAAACATAGTAAGATTTTTATTCGTAAATTAGAGGATGAAAACAGGACTGTCGAGATAGTCAGTAACAGCCGGCCGTAAAATGAATAATTGCTAATTATTAATTTACCAATTTTAAAACCATGGAATCCATCCTGAGCAAGATAAAATCGGAATATGCCTTATATCCAAAGGAGGTATTAGCCGAAGTGGAAACACATAAGAAATCGTTGTTTATCGGCATTCCCAAAGAAACGGATTATCAGGAAAAACGGATTCCGCTGACGCCCAATTCCGTGGCGGCATTGGTGAATTATGGCTTCAAGATTGCGATTGAAAAAGATGCCGGCGAGAATGCCAATTTCAGCAACGAGGAATATGTGCAGGCCGGCGCCGATGTGGTATACACCAAGGAAGATGTTTTCAAAGCCGATACCATCCTAAAATCAGGACCGGTCAATCCGAATGAAATATCCCTGCTTCATTCTCACCAGACGATACTATCGCCGATTTTATTGCCCAACCAGACCAAACATATGATAAAAAGCATGATGGAAAAACGCATCACCGCCATCGCTTTTGAATATGTGAAAGGAGATTACAGCACATATCCCTTTATGCGGAGTATGAGTGAAATAGCGGGAAACTATGCCATCATGACCGCTGCCCGTTATTTAAGCAATGAATACGGCAAAGGGATCCTGTTAGGCGGCATCGCGGGACAACCTCCTGCCAAAGTGATGATACTGGGAGCAGGAACGGTAGGTGAAGCGGCGGCAAGAGCGGCACTGGCGCTGGGTGCCTCGGTCCAGGTATTTGATGATAATGTGTACCGGCTTTCGAGATTACAGGCAGACCTGAACAATAAGATTTATACTTCCGTCATGGATCCCATCAACGTGCTGAAAAACATTTCCCGGGCACATGTGGTGATTGGCGCACTGAAACCGAAAAACGGCAAGACACCTTGCGTAGTGACGGAAGATATGGTACGTTCCATGAAGAAGGGGTCCGTAATCATTGACGTTTCCATCGATCATGGCGGCTGCTTTGAAACCTCCATGGTTACGAATCATAATGAACCTGTTTATACACGTCATGATGTCATTCATTACTGCGTACCGAACATTGCTTCCAATGTTTCGAGAACTGCCAGCTATGCCTTGAGTAATATCCTGTCACCCATCTTAAAAAACGCCGCACAGGCCGGTGGCATCGAACCGCTGCTGAAATACGACGACGGTCTGCGCCACGGAGCTTATCTCTACAAAGGCGCCCTTACGAAAGAATTCATTGCGCAGAAATTTGACTTAAAATTCACCGACCTGGGGTTGCTGCTGAGCGCAGATTTCTGATTTAATTGTCATAAATCAAATTCATAGAATTTTTCTTTCCGCTTTTTTTAGCTAATTTCAGCACGCCTAAAAAACTGAATAATGTTTCATAAATTACTTACATGCTGCTCTCTGGTATCCATTGCGTTAACCATATCTGCAAACGAATCCCAAAAAAAGGACACCAAGGAAATTCTTACCGTACAACAGTACAACGGACTTCATGCCAGTCTGAATTCAAAGGTGAGCGCTAAACTGGTTGGCATACCTGCCAAACCAAAGAAATTCCAATCCTTCAATGCCGGGAATAATGAATCCGGTTCTCTTAAAAAATTGAAAGACACGCTTTCATCTGCGGTATTGTCCTGCACCGCTTTTGAGAATAATTTTGCGACCAACTTCACTGCACTAACCGGGCCCTCCGGGAAAAATGTACAATATGAAGCATTGTCGGTCCTGAATAAAAAGTTCTCCCCCCAGAAACAATATTTTTCTCAAACAGCCTTCCTGGACAGCAATACACTGGCAACGATTGCCTATACCCGGCAGGAAGCAAATTTATTGTTCATTGACATATCCGGCAGCCAAATGACGGTAAACGGTTCAATCAGTATTCCGGCAGCCAATCCGTTTTCACAGCCCGCAGATTTCTTGAACAGCAAAGAATTGTTCTATATTGACAGAATCAACAATAAGATTGTATTGGCAGTCAACCAAACAAAAGAAACTATCGGTAAAGACGGCAACCTTTCCTGGAAAAAATCAAAAAAACAACTCCGGGATTATGGATAATTACCCCCGTAAAGAATGATGAGAAAAAATGGGTGCCGGATCCCTCGCGCATTGCCGTATATTCCTTCAGCAACGAATTGGCAGGAAACAACCTGCGCATACAAACTGCCCATGCAGATACAGAAGGAAATATCTGGATGAATTTCAGCAAAGGTATTATCGGATGTTTACCGATTCAAAAAACAACCAACACAGATGTCGAATACGGTGAATCTGTCCCGCTCTACAATTTCAACAAGGATGCTGCCTGGTATTCCGACATGAACAGGCGATACAAAGAACTGATTTATGATAAATTAAAAGGCATGACTGATGCTGAAACGGAAGACACCTCCCGTTTATACCGTAATTATTACCAACATCCCGAAGCTTACGGACAACAATATCTGGAAAACGCTCAATATACGCTGTTCTCCAATTTACTGAAAGAGAAAGAGTCCCTGCTGGATTCCAATACGGTGTATGAAAACCCGGACGAACTCCTGAAATATATCCATCTTGAACTGGACGAACCGACTCATAAAGGCAAAAGAAAGCTTACAGCTTATTTTGGTTATAAAATCAGACAGTTTCAGACACTGCATAACGGCATCACCTCTGCCGACAACAACTGCATCCTGGCGGTTACCAACCTGGGACTGCATAAACTACATTACAACCGTAATACGGAATCCATTGTGGCAGATTGGTCTACACCTTACCACAACAGTTTCCTGAAAACATCCGGCAATAAAGCCGCTGCCTCACAAACAACACCCGCTTTCATCAAAGAGAAGAATGAAATCGTTTTTTGTGACAATGCATTCCCGCAGGTAAACCTGTTGATTCTCGATGCAAAAAAAGGGAGTTTAAAATACCAATTCAGGCTGTTTGAGTCCGCTTATGGCAGTGCGTTGAACAATGCAGTCACTTACAGCAATAACACCATCATTGCCGGCAATACATTCGGAAATCCAGCAACGCTGTCCTCCAAAACAACGGATTACCCGGCTGCAGGAATCATGAAATTCAACTGCTCCGAAACTGGAACCTGGATGAAAGATTATGAATGGAATCAACTTCAAAAGCATACCATTTCCAATACTGCCGCTATAAAGACAGCGGCAGGCGGTAAGATATATCTCTATCATCAGACACCGGAGAATCAATGGCAGGTTTCAGCCATCCGCACGGATAAGGCTGACCACAGCCATCCAATTCAATTTTCACTGCTTCCTGATTTTAAAAATATCCTAAAGACAAGTACAGGTAATTTCTTAAGCAATTATACGTTTGGTCCCAAGAAGTCATTGTACATCGGCACCCAGTCGGGGATTTTAAGGATTGTGACGGAATAACCCGCCCCCTTCTAAAGATATTTACCAAGCATCAATATCACTGAAAACAGTAATCATTTCATCAAACGAAATAAGCTAACCCTGTTCTTGAACAAAAATATTTGGAAAATCCAGGCTTTTGAAATGATATTCCAATTATATACAGAATCACTTTGCCTGCCTACTCCACCAAGAACTTCTCCGTTGCCATCCCCTCTTTGTCTGTCAGTTCTAAAATATACATCCCTTTGGCATAACCGGAAACATTGATGGTGTGCTGCCATTCACTTCTTAGTACTGAAATCTTCTTGCCGTAAATTTCAATACCATTCATATTGACGATACGAAGTTGTATCTCCCCGGGTTGTTTGGACTGTATGGATACATTGATTGCATCCGCTGCCGGATTTGGAAATATCGTTCGGATGGAATTAATCGTGGATTGCCGGATACCACTGCTGGTATTTTTAACCGTTAGCCTGGCGGCATTAGAGGTAACGGTGTTGCAGCTGTTTATCACATCCACCGTGTATATACCAGAGTCGGATAAGACAAGGTTATTGATGGTATAGCTGTTGCCGTTTGGCGCTGCAGGAATGAAGCCATTATTTTTCTTCCACTGATAACTCAACGCAGTACCTGCGGCAGCAACGCTGAAGGTTACACTTTGTCCAACATTCTTCGTCTGTGCTGACGGATGCGTGTTTATCTGTGTCTTTGCATTCACTGCCAGCACAGCAACGGAAGAGGTGTCTTTGCCGCAGAAATTACTGATAATCACCCGGTAGTTTCCGGCATTTCCGGCCTGTACGTTGTTAATGGTATAATCGGGTGTGTTGGAATTATTCTGATTTGCACCATTTTTCTGCCACTGATACGTCACGTTTGTTCCTTTAGAGATGACAGATAAGGTAATGGTGTCTCCGGAACAGGCTGTCTTGTTTACTGGATTCGTCAGAACCTCCGGGACAGTATCTCTGATATGCAGGTACACTTCATTGGAGTATAGATACTGACAGATGGCATTATAGACACCTACCTGGTATTTTCCGGTATCTGCATAGGTTGCTGTGGCAACAGTAAAAACAGAATCCAATGAAACGACTAAAGGATTATCGTCTTTAAACCACTGATACGAAAATACACCTGCCGAAGGCGTATTTACGGAAAATCGTACATTCTGACTCAGGCAGGTGTTCACCGTTTGGGGTTGCTTACTGATGGTAGGCGATACAACACTTTTGGCATATTGTCTGCTGCTGTAGGCGGCAGCTGCACGGATTCTTTCTCGCTGCCCTTCCGTAAAGATATAAAGCGAAGAATCCGGAAAACAATAACTTAAAAAATTGTAGGTGGTATTTCTGATATTACCCGCCGCACAACTGCCGGTGCTGCCACACTCCGATTGCTTATGAGGCGGCGTATCACAAATCAAATCTCCCAGTGCACTGCATGTGGCATTAGGCGGACAACGCATACCCGAAGAATCACCCTCAAATGTGTGCAATAGATTGAATGCATGCCCCATCTCATGCGATATGAGCTGGGTATGATAATAATATGTACTGGAGTTGGCATATTGCGCGGCATAATATCCGCCGTCTAAGTTGAAGTAACCGAACGATGTAGGGTAATAAGCATACCCTGCAGAGCCTCCCTGAATCTTATTGACTATATATATGTTGTAATATCTATCCACTGGCCATCCGGTATACTTTACAATCGTATCCGCCGAAACTCCGTTTGTAGAGTCACCTATATTTAATCCCCCGGTATGATATTTGGTAAGGACAGAACCATTAAACCGGGTGATTCCATTAGTAAAATTCCCGATTGGATCAATACATGCCAACTGAAACTGAATATGCATATTTACATGATTGGGGGTATTTCCTCCAAATTTCTTATTCAACCCATTAATCAGATTTACTACAACAGAGTCATGCAGATTCGTACCTGCTCCGTACGATTCATTGTCATGGATAATATGTACCGCCACCGGAATGATGACATCCGTCGTATCCAGTGACGCAAACCTGCCATTCGTCCATACAGTCCGTATATAATCCTGTTTGTCGCGTTCCAGCCAGTCCCTGTAGGTTACATCAGCATGCTTTAATACTGCATCTGTGCCGCATATCTGAGCTTTGGAGTATAGAATACACGTTAAAAGAATAGCAACTGGAAATATCCTTTTCATATCTTAAACTTTTGATCAGATTCCAAGTATATGTAAGATAAATAATTTATACTAGTAATAAATGCAATTTTGTTTAAAATAGGTTTGTTGGGGGGAAAAAAAAAATTGCCTTTTCTGTTCAATTTTGGGAAAATTGTGGAGTTTTTTTTGGGTGGGTTTTTGTTTTTTTTTTTTTTTTTTTTTTTTTTTTGGTGGGCGGTGGATCAAAATGTTTGGAAAAAGATTGTTGTCGGGGAGGATGGGGGGTGGTTCCCCCCCTCCCCCCCCCCCGCGGGAAGGGGGGGGGGAGGAAAAAAAAAAAATCCCCCGGGGGGGGGGGGCTTTCCCTTCTCCCCCCAAATTCCCTTCCCCCCCCGGGGGGGGGGGGGGGGGAAAAAGGGGAAAAAAAAAAAAGGGGGTTTGGGTTTGTGGGGCCCCCCGCCCCCCGGCGTTTCCCCCTTCCACACCACCTTTGTCCACAAAATGTTTTTTTCTTCCCCTCCCCCCCCACCCCACCCAACCTTTTCCCCCCCCCCCCGCTCCCCCCCCCAAAAACACCCCCCAAACCCCCCTCCTTTTCCCCCCTTGGGCCCCCGCCCCCCCCCGCCCCCTACGGTTTTGCCCCCCCCCCCCCCCCCTTAACCCCACCCCCCCCCCCCCCCCCCCCTTCCTCCCCCCCTTCGACCCAGAACACACCCCCCCCCTCTTCTTCCCCCCCCCAAAAAAAAAAAAAAAATGGTCCAGGCCGGCTCGGGCCCCCCCCCCCGCACGGCGGCGCCCCTGTTTTGCCCCCGGGGGAACCCCTTTTGTAAAAAGGGGGGCCCCCCCAACGGCGGGCCCCCCCACCAAAAAAAAAATTTTTTTTTTTTCCCGCCCCGCCCCCCCGCCCCCCCGGGCCCGCTCTCCCCCCATCCCCCCCCAAAACACCTTTTTTTTGCTTCCCCCCCCCCCCCCCCCCCCCCCCCACTTTCGCACCCTTTCTAGTTTTTTTCGAAAAGAGCAACTTTTTTTTCCCGCGGGGGGGTTTCATTTATACTTGCTTGAAAATGCAGGTTTATTTTACAGAAAGGGCTTATTTATATATACGTTTCTTCCTCAAATCCCTGACCACACTGTGTACCATATTTTCGGCACAGAAGCTGCCAAGGGTGAGGTATTTGTTTACATAATTTTCTTTCATACCCATTAAAGCGAAAATCTGGCGGGCGTTGTGACCCTGATTGTAATACCGTTCCACCTCTCCGGCAAAATCTTCGAAGAATTGCAGTTTGTTTTTGAGGCGCTGCTGGCCGCCATGCGTTTTAGGATTGTGTGAACAGAACAAAGTATCAAAGTCGAGTGCTGCCAGTTTTTTCAGGGATTCTATTTGTGTAAGCAGGCTTTCGAAGGTGGCAAAATATTTTATCTTGTCCGCTACGTAAAGATCCCCGGAAAATAACCAGCCTTTATCCGGCTCAAAAAAACAATAATGATCATCGCAATGGCCCGGCGTGTATATAGGCTTTAGGATGTGATTTTCAGTCTTTACGACATCTGTTTCCAGTAAAGGTTTCAGGTGCGCACTGGCCACACTGCCGCTCAGCAGTTTGGACAGCGGAGAAATCTTCAACCCCTTTTTCAGAATGCGGACGGCTTCCGGATGGGCATAGGCATCGATATCCAGGGTATTCATCAGCATAGCCACATTGCCGCTGTGGTCTTCATGATGATGCGTTAAGATGATTTTCGTTATATCATGCTGCCTTGCCACCTTTAAGATGTTCTCCTTATTATGGCTTTGCGCGGTATCTATCAGTACATCATCCACTACAAAGGCATATACTGTCTGCACATTGCTGCCCAGGCGGTACACGCTGAAACGGTAATAATGTACTCCGTCAAACTCATAACTAAACTTCCGGACTGCCATACAACAAAAGTATTTTATACTACAACTAAAATTACTTTACCAAAGCAAACTATTATCTCGCAAAACATTTTTATATTGTTAAATAAAATACAGCAGATGAAGAAATATCTTATCGGAGGCGGCATATTGCTGGCACTGATCATCGGTATGACCGTTTTTATTACAAAGGCTTTGGTGCAGATGCAGATTGACAAAGCGGTACAGATTCACATAAAAGACAGGGTGCCGCTGGAAGCTCAGATAGACAGCACCATTTTAATAGCGCTGATGAATGACCTTCATACGCAGATAAAAGTGAATGATGAACTCAAAATCAGACTTGATGAAACGTTTGATGTTCCGCTGAAAATGAACCTGATGGTACCCTTGAATACCGAAATTTTTATGGACCAGATACTGGATTTAAAGTTCGACCTGCCGGTGGATATCAATCTGGACGAAACGGAAATGCCGCTGAAAAACCTTGTCATCCCCTTTGAAAAGAAATTAAAAATCGATGATTCGCTGGCAGTGGATTTCTCCATTCCGTTAGACACCAAAATCAGAACGAATTTCAAACACTTTTTCAATATCTCACTCCCTGTGAAAGCGCAGATTCCTGTAAAGGTAAATATCCCGATCAACCAGCCGCTTCAGGTGAAAGACACCCTTATACTGAGTATGCAGGATTACCATATCCCTTTAAAGACCATTATTCCGGTGGTGGCACATGTACCGATTAAACAAAAAGTAAAGATACAGGGCGAACTGATGGTGCCGGTGGATCAGAAAATAACTATCCCATTATCGAAAGTCATCTCTACGCCGGTATTGGAGCCGTTTACTGCTGATGTAAAAACGACGAATGATATCATAACCAGTTTCAAGTCGAAGCTGAAAGCTACTGCCGGCTTCAGTGCACCGTTAAGGGTGGTGCAGATGGATTCTTTACGAATAGAACCGAGTAAAGTCAAATTCAGTTTTAAATAAATCCACCTCGAGGGTGGATGATACCATTACACCAATTGCAGGCTTTCATTCGCCATCTGAATATTATATTCGTCCGCCAGTTGTTTGTGGTTGACGATATCCAGAATGGTGCCGACAAGACACAAACCGCCGGTAAAGAAATACAATATCCCCATTCCTATCTGACCAACCAGGAAGCGCTGGATGCCGGCAACGCCCACTAATCCGATACACGAAATCAGAAGTACCAGATCAGACTCTCTGCGCTTAGAACCGTAGACGGAAACGAAATTTCTTAACTTTTCCTCGGACAAACCGGCAGTAAGCTGATTCAGATGTGCCATCTCGATGGGCGTGACGGATTTAAAATGTAAGAATGGATTTCCCATAGTGTTGTTTTTTAGTGGTATTAAATAGTAGGAGTTGCAAGATTCTGTAAACAATCAGCAGCAGCGCAAAAGTTCCCAGCCAGTGGGTTTCGACCGATTTAATAATAGCTCCATGCAGCAGATAAGATATGGAATGCCCGATGCCGCATCCCGGACACCAGGAAATTCCCAGATATTGGAATACACATAACGAAAAATGAGCGTCAGCAGGATGAATCCTTGCAAGATATATCAAGGCTGTTATCCAAAAGAATAATTCGAAAGAAAAATATGATTTAATTTTTTTCATCTTTATCAAGAACTACCACCTCGGAGGTGTACCGACCCTCGAGGTCAAACAAAAAAATCAGGAGTCAGCGGTGCACCCTGTTTTACGGCATACGGTTCCAAATCTGTAATTCCCTCGCTGAATAAAACCTCATCGTCCATAAAAAAGTTCCCGGTCGTTGTCTTACCATCTCTCTTGAATATGGCATACGCCGCATCCGCGATGATATCCGGCTTACGGGAAGAATTGGCAACAGACTCACCACCGAGCAGATTCAACACAGCGGCAGTGGCTATCGTGGTGCGCGGCCATAAAGCGTTTACACCGATCTTACCTCTGTACTCACCTCCCAGACCCAATACCACCAGACTCATTCCGAACTTGGCAATCGAATAACCGGTATGCCCGGCGAACCATCGCTCCGTGATGGAAGTCAAGGGTGGCGACAACATGAGTATATGCGGATTTTCCGCTTTCAGCAAATGCGGAATGCACAATTTAGAACACAGGAACGTACCGCGTGTATTGATGTCCTGCATCAGGTCGTAGCGTTTCATATCCAATTGCGCAATCGGCGATAAGTTGATGGCAGAAGCGTTATTGACCAGGATGTCTATCCCGCCAAACGTGTCCACCGTTTGTTTTATCGCTGCAGCTACCTCCTCCTCATTACGGATATCACATTTAATGCCGAGCCCTTTGCCGCCTGCTTTCGTCATGTCTTCGGCTGCTGTATAAATCGTTCCGCCCAGTTTTGGATTTTCTTCGGTGCTTTTTGCAGCGATGACAATATTTGCACCTTCTTTCGCCAGGCGCATGCCTATTGCATGTCCAATACCTCGGGTGGCACCGGAAATAAAGACAGTTTTGTTTTTGAATGACATAAGTTGGATTTGTGAATTTAAAATCTGAGATTATTGATATGGTAAACTACTTGTTTACAAATGTAAATATTTAATTGATTTAAAGAACGTATTTTGTATGAAACAATTCAGATGCAGTTTCCTACCGCTGAATACCGGCAACGTTGTGATGAAGCCGCCGACAGGCTCGTAAAGCATATCTTTGAAACCTATGGTGATAAGGATGCCAGAAAACTGTACCTGCAGCTTATTCACACATTTTCACAAATCGATTACACGGCGCTACCTAAAGAGATAAGAGATTTTCACCAAACCAGTCAGGAAGACATATCCATCCTGCATCCTGAAAAAATAAATCTGGCGGCGGAGTATTTTCAGCAAAACGGCCATGCCATGTTTCTGATGCTCATAGCCAAATGCCTCCCCCAGTTATATTCCAGTTACAGAGGTACCAAAGTGTTGTACGAAACCGGCTACCTGGTAGGCAAAGATAACGATGCACTGGTGGCACGCAGGCTGATGGAAACCGCCCAATTCTTCATAGACATCATGAGCCGTGATTCCTTTCAGCCCGGAAAATACGGATTCTTTGCAGCCACCAAAGTACGCATCATACATGCCTATGTCCGCAAATTCATGTGGGACAAAGGCTGGAACTCGACATATGCCGCCGATTACGACCAGCCCGTCTGTCAGGAAGACATGACGGGTACCTTACTGGCATTCTCCGTCTGTAATATCGAAGGCATACAGAAAATGGGCTTGCTGATTTCTGACGAAGAGATGGATGCCGTGATATATACCTGGCACATCGCCGGGAAATTACTGGGCGTCGATGATGCATTCAACCCGGAATCATTTGAGGATGGCCAGTTGCTATTCCATCACCTGATTAACAAAGAAAAGAAATTGGGTGTTGAAAACAAGGCGCTGGTAGATGCCATCCTGAATTTCATGCGCAGCATTTTCACACCTTCCTTACTGAAAAATACGCCCTACAAAAATCAAAATAAACTGCCCGAAATTTTAGTCAGTTATTTTGTAGGAAGGGAGGTTGCCCCCTACATCGGCTTGAACTACCACACTGATACATATTACAGGCATGTCCTCAAAAGCATGGCTGTCATTTTACCCAATATCTTTATCCAGTCCCGAAAAACACGGGTAACGCAGGAAGCCGTGGTGGATGGCTCCGCCTATCTGGTGGCAGCTATCTTTAAATTCATCAAAGACCATTACCAGCTCGAATTCAGAATCCGCGAAGATATCCTGGAAGACTGGCATCTCGCAGCTTACCTGAAAAACTACGGATACAGGGAATCAACATCCGGAACCGTTGTTCACACATAACAAATCTCTTTAATTTATTGGTAACACTAAATTTACAATGCATGCATTGAATTTGACTATATTTGGTTTATAAATAATAAAGAAATGAAAAAAGTAGTTTTTATTGACGGTGTACGCACCCCTTTCTTAAAATCAGGTACGGATTATATGGATTTGATGTCCTACCAATTAGGTCAGTTTGCCATCAAAGGCTTATTAGACCGAACGGGAATCGATGTGAATGAAATCGACAGAGTGATATATGGCAACGTAATTTCCAACGTTCGCACGGAAAACGTGGCACGAGAAGCGGCGGTCACCGCAGGCATTCCGGTAAAGGCTCCGTGCAACACGGTGAAACAGGCGTGTATTTCTGCCAATCAGGCGATTTGCAATGCGGTAGACTCCATCCAGTTGGGAAGAGCGGATGTCATTGTTTCCGGTGGGACGGAAAACACTTCGGATACGCCTATCGGTTACACCAAAGAAATGCGCAAGAAATTATTTGCAGCGCAGAAATTAAGCACTCCGATGGAATATGCGAAATTCGCGATGACCCTACGTCCGACGGATTTCTTGCCGGACAGACCATCTGTTTCGGAATTCATCACCGGCAGAACGATGGGGCAGGATTGTGAAATCCTGGCACAAAAGTTCGGTGTTACCCGTGAAGAGCAGGATCAGCTCGCTGCAGCCTCTCACCAAAATGCAGCCAAAGCACAGGAAGCCGGTTTGTTATCAGATATCGTGCCGGTGCAGTTGCCGCCCAACTTCACGCCTATCGAAAAGATAACGGCGTGCGCGGTGATTCTACGGTAGAGAAAATGGCAAAACTGAAACCTGCATTTGATAAATATGTCGGAACCATTACCGCTGCCAACGCATCCTTCTTAACGGATGGCGCAACCGCGGTTTTACTGACATCTGAAGACAAAGCAAAAGAACTGGGTCTTACTCCAAAGGCAGAAATCGTAGATTACGCATTCACCGGCGGCGACTTGTACGAAGAGTTGCTGTTAGGACCTGCCTATTCCATTGCAGCTGTTCTTAAACAAACGGGCTTAACCATAGATGATATCGATGTATTCGAAATTCACGAAGCATTTGCCGGACAGGTGTTAGCCAACCTAAACGCCTTAAAATCCGCAGAATGGTGTAAAAAGCAACTGGGACTGGATAAGCCTGTAGGACAAATTCCACTAACTAAAATCAATCAATGGGGAGGTTCCCTATCCATCGGTCACCCATTCGGTGCTACCGGCGGAAGATTACTGACCATGGCAGCAAATCGCCTGCAAAAAGGAGGCGGTAAATATGCATTACTGGCAGCCTGTGCAGCCGGCGCACACGGTCATGCGATGATTATTAAAAAACCGTAAATCCCTAAAGGGACTTTAGTGTGTAAATATATTTATCATTCCTCTAAGTCGAACTAACTGTTAAGTGTTCTCCATTTAGGGAGTTAGAGGGTAAAACAGAAACAATGACAACATTAAAACGAGAAGACTATATCACCATCGAGAAAAACGCCAACGGCGTTTGCACCATTTGGATGGATCAGAAAAATGAAAAAATCAATAAAATCGGTCCCGATCTGATCGGTTTATTTGAGGAAGTTTTTTCAGAACTGGATAAGGATGATTCCATTAAGGCATTTGTCTTAACCAGCAAGAAAAAAGATTTCATCGCCGGCGCAGATATCGAAGCCTTCCAAAAAGTGGAAAAACCGGGCGACTGGAAACCGATTGCGCAAAAAGGACATGCGATATTAAATCAAATAGAGAAATCCAAAAAGCCGATTGTTGCGGCTATTCACGGCAACGCCTTGGGAGCAGGACTGGAAATTGCATTGGCCTGTCATGCACGCATCGCTTCCAATGACAAATCCACCAAGGTGGCTTTACCCGAAGTAAAACTGGGCTTATTGCCCGGCGGCGGCGGCACACAACGCCTGCCACGGCTAGTGGGATTGCAGGCTGCCCTGGACATGATGCTGACCGGAAAAAATGTATTTCCCTACCCCGCCCTGAAAATGGGATTGGTAGATAAGGTGGTACACGTATCTTCCCTGCAAAATGCCGCTCAGAAATTGGCGCTGGAACTGGAGAAAACTCCCATCAAACGCGAACGCAATGAGCTGAATCTGGATACGGTGAAAGCGGGTTTCCCTGCTTTGCAAAAAGCGCTGACCAATATCGTACTCGAAGCGCCACTGGTGAATAAGATCGTATTTGACCAGGCGAAAAAGATGGTGGATAAACAGGCACACGGCAACTATCCTGCTCCGTATAAAATTATGGAGTGTGTGGAGACAGGCTGGAATCAGGGACTGGAAAAAGGCTACGCTGCCGAAGTGGAAAAATTTGAAGAACTGATTTTATCTCCGGTTTCCCGCCAGTTGATCAATATCTTTTTTGCAATGACGGACAAAAAGAAAAATCCGTACGGCGAGGACAAGGTGAAACAGGTGAAACGCATGGGCATGATCGGCGCGGGCTTCATGGGCGCGGGCATCGCGGAAGTTTCCATGGACGATGATATCCATGTATTACTGAAGGACATCAACCAGGAAATGATTTCATCCGCATACAAAACCATTTATGGTGATTATGCAAAAAAGGTATCCAAAAAGGCAATGACAAAAATTGAGCTGGAAGAAAAAATGGCTTTATTGTCCGGCAGCTTGAACTATGAAGATTTAGACAATCAGGAAATCATCATCGAGGCGGTGTTTGAAGACTTGAAACTGAAACAGCGCATTCTGACAGACGTAGAAGCCAACGCAAAACCGAATACCATTTTTGCCACCAATACGTCCGCATTGCCGATTAAACACATCGCAGCTAATGCAAAAAATCCGGAACTGGTGATTGGTATGCACTATTTCTCTCCCGTGCCGAAGATGCCTTTACTGGAAATTGTAAAGACAGATAAGACCGCCGACTGGGTGATTGCCACCTGTTATGATGTAGGCGTGCGGCAAGGCAAAACGGTTATCGTGGTAGATGATGGTCCTGGATTTTACACCACACGTATTCTGGCTCCGCTGATGAACGAAGCGCAGCTGCTGCTCGATGAAGGTGGCGATATTATGCAGATAGATAAAGAGATGAATTTATTCGGCTTCCCGGTAGGGCCTATCACCCTGGCGGATGAAGTGGGTATCGATGTGGGCGCTCATATCATGAGCGGCGAGCTGATGCAGGATTTATTGAAGACAAGGCCAAAGTTTAAAATCAGTAAAACACTGTTAGAAATATCCAAAGCCGGCTACAAAGGCAGAAAGAATAAAAAAGGGTTTTACAAATACGATGAAAACGGCAAGAAGGTATCCGGGCAGGTAGATGCGAATATCTATTCATACTATGGCGGCAATGCCCGTAAAAAAGCAGATGCCAACGACATACACATGCGCTGTGCGATGGCGATGGTGAATGAAGCGGCCTTGTGCCTGCAGGAAAACATCATAGCCAACCCGCTGGACGGCGACATCGGCGCAATCTTCGGCCTGGGCTTCCCGCCTTTCCGTGGCGGCCCGTTCCGTTACATCGACTCCTTAGGTGCACAGAAAGTGGTGGATATCCTGAATGATTTGACCGTTCGATTCGGTGAACGCTTCGAGCCTGCACAAATCCTGGTGGATTATGCTAAAGCAGGTAAGAAGTTTTATGATAAATAGATTCCAAATGACGAAGAGGGTTTAAACCCTCTTTGTCATTTAATACTTCAACTGCGCAACTTCCTCTGCCAGAGACGCTGCTAGAAAAACAAAAAACATATACCTAATAACATATTACTGTCATTCAACCAAGTTTCTCCTCGTTCCACGTCGAAAGGACGCTTTTTTGATTTGAACATCATATCCCTATTCCTTATTTAAAGAATTGAGCGTACTTTTAGTTCATGAAACATACAGCATATGGCTTGCTTTACATATTGTGCGTTTTTATGATCGCCAGTTGTTCCAATAAAGAACATACATCATCTGCAACGGTCATTCTGCCAAACTGCGGGACAGACGGTGCACTGTCTACCTGTCTGACACCCAAATTTGATTCAGCCTATTACGTAGAACAAGGCGTGAAGTATTTTCTCACCATGCAATCCGATATTCCGAATAATGTAGTCCCCGAATATTCACCGCTTGTCATCCGATGGGAATGGCCGCCGTGGCTGCTGCTGACCGGACTCGGAAAAGATTTCTTAATCACTTCAGATATCCTGTTAAAGCTAAATCCAACGAAATACTATAAAATGGATTGCAAATACTTCGAAGAGCAGCCCTTCTGCCGTTGTCATGTCATCTTTGATTACAGCGGTGACAGTTGTCCGATTTATGAGGAATTCACGTTCAACGACCAGGGACAGATCACCTTTATTGAAGCCTGGTCTGATTTTGAAAGCAAACTGCCATCAAATATGAATGCCGGCACCGACAGCATCTGGAGTGAAGAGGAATATTGGGGAAGACAACCCATTGTCAACAGGCTTTCCACCAAAGTGCCCGGATTGGGGAATGCCACCGGAAAAATTGATATCGGTTCCGTCTGGATGGCAGATGCTGCTGCCATTGATATGGATGTGGCAGAATTGGTGAGGCGCCTAAACGATCCCATCAGAACCTATTTCCAGCAGTTAGCCACCCATCAAAATGAATTGGCACACGGCTGCGAAACACCCATTGGCGACCGCTATCCGTATTTTTTTCCTTAGTCTGAAGTGGGATGGCAGATAGTCATTTGTCTAAAAAGTACCAGCTACTGACCTTTTTTTATTACCCAAATCTTTACTTTTGGTATTTTATTTTTTAACTTCATATTAAATTAGAGTAAATTAATTGATAGTATGATGGAAATTGCTGCCTCTTACCCTGAATTGTTCC
This sequence comes from Sphingobacteriales bacterium, assembly GCA_016719635.1. Classification (NCBI taxonomy): domain Bacteria; kingdom Pseudomonadati; phylum Bacteroidota; class Sphingobacteriia; order Sphingobacteriales; species Sphingobacteriales bacterium. The sequence continues at coordinate 414,312 of JADJYT010000003.1, forward strand.
AAAAATGGAAAACCAGACAATTGTCTGAAGAAGCCATCAAAGAAGAACTTATCCAGTTTGGAGTGGAAGAATTTCATATTCCGGAAATAATGCATCATTACAAAAAGAAATGCTGTGAAGACAGGCAAACGACCGGTTTTGTCCTTACCGGCATCGGCTCATTTCTGGGCTTTATCAGTTGCCTGTTTACCATGCTGGATCTGGTGCCTGAACTTCGAAATTTCATGCTTTATGGACTGACCAGCATTGGACTAATCGTCCTATTTATCGGACTCTATCTGGTGTTTGAAGAGTAAAAAACTGAAATTAAATCTATATTCCTGTCCATTTATCACTGCCTAATCAGTAACTTGTTTTTCATTAGTCGTATAACGAAAACCGAATGAACAGGATGAAGATACTGACAGGCCCGCTCCTCTTTTTTATTGCCATACTCTATGCCGTTTTAGCCAATGCACCGATACCTGTTTGCGCAGTAATAGGCACGGCACTCTGGATGATTTACTGGTGGATTACCGAAACCGTATCTATGGCGGTTACCGCCCTGCTGCCTATGATACTCTTTCCCATTTTCGGCGTGATGGACGCCAAAGCGGTGGCTCCGGCGTATGGCAATTCCGTCGTCTACCTGTTCATGGGCGGTTTCATCCTGGCACTCGCGCTGGAAAAATGGAATCTTCATAAACGCATTGCACTTTTCATCATTCAAAAGACCGGAAGTACCGCCAAAGGATTACTGTTGGGCATCCTGCTCAGCACCGGATTTATCAGCATGTGGATCAGCAATACCGCCACCGCCGTCATGATGCTGCCCATCGCCACGTCCCTGCTGGCTGTTTTGGAATCACACCATGAAAAACAAGTGCACGACAACCTGACCAAGTCCTTGCTGCTCGGTATCGCCTATGCCTCTAATATCGGCGGGATGGCTACGCTGATTGGCACACCGCCGAATGTCGTCTTTGCTGCATACATGTCCGAACATCACCACCAGACCATCGGCTTTGGAAGGTGGATGCTGATGGCTACACCCTTATCATTACTGTTGTTATTGTTTGTGTGGTATCTGATGGCCTATGTTTTATTTCCTTTGGGAAAGCAACGCTATAACAGCCTGCAGCAAAACATTAGTCAGCAGTTAAATACTTTGGGAAATATAAAGGGAGGAGAACGCAAAGTCCTCATTGTCTTTACAGCAACCTGCCTGAGCTGGATATCGAGAGAATATGTTCTGAAAATATTTCCGGGACTCATCATCAGCGATACTACAATTGCGCTCGCATCAGCAATTGCATTGTTTCTGTTGTCTGCCGATGATGATAAACGAATACTGGATTGGAAAGATACCCAAAAACTTCCCTGGGGAATTTTACTCCTGTTCGGAGGTGGTTTATGCCTGGCAGATGGATTGGAAAAACAGGGACTCATACAACTCATCAGTCAGCTGTTTGACGGGTTGGGCGGCAACCTCTTTCTAACGATTCTGATTTTGGCAACACTGAGTGTTGTGATGACGGAATTTTTATCCAATGTTGCACAGGTGACCATCTTACTACCGGTGATGACTGGCATTGCCAAAGGCTTTGGACTGCCACCCTATTATCTGATTATTCCAATGACACTGGCGGCAAGCTGCGGGTTTATGCTTCCGATGGGAACACCTCCGAATGCGATTGTTTTTTCTACGGGAGAACTGAAAATCAAAGACATGATGCGAACCGGCATCTGGATTAATATCGCCTCCATTATCGTTATTACCGTCTTTTGCTATCTGCTGATGCCGGTGTTATTCAGTAATAATTAGTCAACAAATCGTTTCAGAATATCAGAATAAGCATCTATCCTTCTGTCGCGCAAGAACGGCCAGATCCGACGGACATCCTCCGTTCGTTGTTTATCAATTTCAACGACGGCATTGATTTCATTTTCGGCAGACGCCACGAACAACAATTCTCCCTGCGGTCCGGCTACGAAACTTTGCCCCCAAAACTGAATACCATTGGTCACACCCGTCCAGTCAGGCTCCGTGCCTACTCTGTTCACCGTTACTACCGGCAATCCGTTGGCAACGGCATGGCCGCGCTGCACGGTCTGCCAGGCATTGTGCTGACGTTCTTTTTCCTCCGGTACGTCCGTGCTTTCCCATCCAATGGCTGTCGGATAGATTAGAATTTCGGCACCGTTCAGAGCCATCAGGCGGGCAGCTTCCGGGTACCATTGGTCCCAGCAAACGAGGACGCCTAATTTTCCAACAGAAGTTTGTATCGGTTTAAATCCGAGATCGCCCGGGGTGAAATAAAATTTTTCGTAATATGCCGGATCATCCGGGATATGCATTTTGCGGTATTTTCCCGCGACACTTCCATCTTTTTCAAAAACAACGGATGTGTTGTGGTATAGACCTGGTGCTCTTTTTTCAAACAAGGAGGTAACCAGCACCACCCCATTTTCCTTCGCTGCAGCGGAAAAGAGCTGAGTCGTTTCTCCCGGAATCGGTTCCGCGAAATTGAACATCTCCGTTTCTTCCGCCTGGCAAAAATAAATGCCGCAATGCAGTTCCTGCAGCACCACCAGTTCAGCACCCTGCGCCTTGCATTCTTCTATACCTTTAATGCTTTTTGCAATGTTGGCAGCTTTATCGGATGTGTTGGATTGTTGAACGATACCTACTTTCATGCTAACTGATTTATTGATGGAAACAATCTATTCAATGAAGCTATTGTTTCTTTAAAGTTTGAAAATTAATACTGCCCTTGGGATACTGCATGGTGATGCAATGCAGCGAACCATGCTGCAATATCAACGCACTGCAGTCCACTCCTATCACTTTTTTGCTGGGAAATGCTTTTTGCAACTGCTCAACAGCTGAAGCATCCTGTGAAACATTATAGATTGGAATCAACACCACTTCATTCAGGATGAGAAAATTAGCATAGGTTGCGGGTAACCTTCGATGGTCATCCGGTGCATAAATGGCATCAGGCATTGGAAGCGGAATCAACCGATAGGGTTTGTTTTCCGCAGATTTAAATTGCTGTAATTCCTCTTCCATCATTTTCAATGAAGTATAATGTACTTCATTTTTGTCTGTACACTGAACATACGCAATGGTATTCGCATCGCAGAAACGGGCAATGGTATCAATGTGCGCATCGGTATCATCGCCCAGCAGATGGCCGTTTTCCAGCCACAACACCTTCTTCAGCCCAAACAGTGAGATTAATCTATCTTCTATCTGCTGTCTGCTGAAATGCGGATTCCTGTTGGGTGACAATAAACAATTGGATGTGGTCAGCAAGGTTCCGGCTCCGTCGCTTTCTATACTGCCGCCTTCCAGTACCAAATCCGGTATATGGAATTTCGAAGCATGGTACACTCCTTTGTCCCAAAGCTGTTTGGTAATCAGATTATCTTTGTCCGCGGCAAATTTCAGTCCCCACCCGTTGAACATGAAATCTTCTATTATAAAACCATCCGGAGATTCAACGGTGATGGCACCATAATCGCGTGCCCATGTATCGTTGATGGGAATTTCCAACAGATAAATATTTGAACTGTCCACAGCAGACAAGTGCGTTCTTACTTCCAGCATATCATCACTGACGATAATCAAAGGCTGGTAAGAAGCAATCACTTTTATGACATGGACATAACAGGGGATAACTTCATCCCAGTAATCCGACCAGTCGGACCGCCTGCTCGGAAAAGCAATCTGTATGACATCCTGCGGCTCCCACTCTGCCGGTAATCGTCGTTGTAACATGCTGCAAAAATAAACCTTTGCCATAGATAATCTATCTTTTGTAAAACAAATCTTTGGAAAAGAAGCCTATTTTAGCAGGATGGGAAAAAGACTTTTTTTACTGCCCGGTTTTGGTGAAGACGAACGCTGCTTCAATGAACTCGAAGGACTGATTACCGGATATGATAAGATACACATTGATTACCGGCCTGTATTGAACAAATTCATTTTTCCGCTGATTACCGTTCAGCAGTTTGCACGACAGCTGATCAAACATTACAATATTCATCCCGGCGACAAGCTCATCGGTCATTCAATGGGCGGCTTTTTCTCTTTTCAGATACGGGAACTGATCGGATGTGAAATCTGCCTGATTGGTTCCTTCAACGACCCGGAGAAAGTTTTTCATACCGTTCCGCAGGTTCCGCGCATCACACAAATTGCGGCGCTGACAGGCATAGTAAAAACAACGGCATTAAAGAGATATCTTTTAGGTAAGATAAAAAATGAGCACATCAAGAATGTGCAGGCCGGCGTGATGGATAATTTCCATTCGTTTACGAATACCCAGCTGGCACTGATGTCTGAAATGACCTATGCACCTAAAATACCGTCTAAGCTGCCGAATCCATTGCGCATTCACGATAAACGCGACCGAATCGTGCGGCCGCCGGATGAAGATTATGTACAGGTGGAAGGCGGACATTTTTGCCTGAACCTTCATCCGCAGGAAACGTTTCAGGCGATGGAACATTTTTTGATATAATCCATTTATTCCTGTCATTTATTTTAACTGGAATGTATCCTAAATACTATCCATATCCTTAAATTTGCGCTCAGCAGAATGGCAACCACCTTCAACAACTGGGAATTTAACGTCCAACCTGAAAACCATCAGGTAGTAAAATACAAACAGATAATCAATCAGTATTTAACCAAAGCAGAAATCAAAAAACTGCACACAAAATCCGACTGGAAGGGTGCATGGGAGGTATTGAGTGTGTGGCTGTGGATTGCTTTCGCTTTTGCATTAGCCGGATTTTGCCCAAATGTACTGACGATTCTAATCGCTTTATTTATCTTAGGGGGTAAACAACTGGGCTGTGCCATCATCATGCACGATGCATCCCATCATTCCTTGTTCAAAACAAAAAGATTAAACGACATCGTCGGCAATTTCCTGGGTGCCTATCCCATTTTCAATAATGTGGCGCAATACCGGCCGTATCATTTCCAGCATCATATCGCAACGGGAACGGCAGATGATCCGGATATCAACCTGGTGTCAGGCTATCCGGCAAAACTCGCCAGTATGCTGCGCAAACTGTTGCGTGACCTCTCCGGATTGACAGGCATTAAAGCCGACTTCGGCCTCCTGGCTATGCACACCGGTTTTATCAAATACAATCTTGGAAATTTTATCGAAAAAATCCCAGAAGAAAACAGGACATGGAAAGTCATCTTCAGAAATGCCTACTACAACCTGCGCGGTCCGGTACTGGTGAATGCTCTTATATTCTGTATACTTCTTGCATCCGGCAAACCCTGGCTGTACCTTCTATGGATAGGTGCCAATCTGACCACATTTAATTTCAGTTTGCGTATCCGCTCCATAGCAGAACACAGCGTAGTGGAAGACACACATGACCCTTATAAAAACACCCGCACCACCTATGCCAATTTTCTGGAGCAAATCTTATTTGCACCGCTGCATGTCAATTATCATTTAGAGCATCATTTTCTGCAAAACATGCCATCCTACCATTCTCCGGCACTGCACAAAATACTGATGGAACGCGGCTTTTATCAATACGGTCTGCTGAAACAAAGCTATTGGGAAATCTTAAAATTGGCAGTACGGAAATAGCCGGACGGCCTCTTGTTTCATTTCATTTTTGATTCCAATTTATTTAAAATCATTCAGACTAAATTGTAACTTGTGTTTCTTAAAAATTCAGCATATGAATGAAACACGCCAAAAAGGAATTACACTTTTAGTGATTGTTGCGGCTTTAGGCTATTTTGTAGATGTCTTTGATTTACTGTTGTTCGGCATGGTTCGTATCAGCAGTTTGCGCAGTTTGGGTGTAGAAGAATCCTTATTAGAAACAATCGGGCTTCGGCTGGATAACTGGCAAATGCTAGGCATGCTGCTCGGCGGAATATTCTGGGGTATTTTAGGAGACAAGAAAGGAAGGCTGACAGTTTTATTCGGATCCATCATTACCTATTCCATCGCCAACACCCTAAATTCTTTCATACATACCATTCCGCAATATGAAATACTTCGGTTTGTAGCCGGATTTGGATTGGCAGGCGAATTGGGTGCCGGTGTTACGCTGGTCAATGAAAGCATGAGCAAAGAAAAACGCGGCATCGCCACAGCATTCATTGCTGGATTTGGCGTATTGGGCGCCGTATTCGGCTGTCTGATTGTGTTGTGGATGAAAGACTGGAGGATATGCTATCTTATTGGCGGCGGGATGGGCTTTGCCTTACTCATCCTAAGAATCAGTGTGTATGAATCCGGTATGTATCTGAAAGTTAGAGAAAAGACAGACAATCTCGGAAATTTCTCCATTTTGTTCAAAGACAAAGAAAAACTGATCCGGTATTTATCTATCATCCTGCTGGCAATACCCATCTGGTATGTCGTGCAACTGTATGCAAAATATGCACCGGAACTGGCGGATGCACTTGGGTTGGCTTATGAAGACAAAAAGAAAGTGGCCATTTACGCCATCATGGCCGTATATTCCGGACTGACACTGGGTGATGTGAGTTGCGGTCTGTTGTCCAATTTTTTAAAAAGCAGGAAAAAAGCGGTCTTAATCTATTTGCTCCTCCTGATGTTTTTCATACTTGTATTCTGGATAATCGGGAAATGGAGTATGACCATTTTTTACGGAACGATTTTCATGCTGGGGTTGGGAATCGGATACTGGGCGGTTTTTATGAGTGTCGCTGCGGAGTCTTTTGGCATCAATATCCGTTCCACCGTAAGCAGCACTGCACCGAATTTTGTGCGCGGTTCAGTTATCGGTATCAACCTGTTGTACGTTTCGTTAAAAAACAACTTCCATTTCTCCACTCAAAGCGCCAATCTGACGGTAGGTGCCATTTGTATCGGAATCGCGTTACTGGCATGGACAAAACTGCATGAAACCTATGGAAAAGACCTGAATTTTGTTGAATAAATCATTAAATATTAATTCTTATTTGTAAATTGGGCAACATTTACTATTTTTATACTCAAAATCATACCAAATGCGAACCAAATTATCCTATTTATTGCTTAGTGCTTTCTGCTTTACGATGGCAACATCCGTATATGCACAGTCTTCCAAAAAGAACAAAAATTCCAGTGTAGATGTAACGGCCAATACCGGCAGTACCACATTAGATGCCAAAGCAGCTAAGAAATATTATAATCTCGAACCTAAAAAATTCCTGAAAGACTGGAGTCTAACCGTTCATTTCGGAGCGACCACTCCCTTCACGGATATCAGAAGCTATGACTGGGTAAGACAAACAAAGAAACCAAGCGAGTTGCAGTGGGGTGCGGGCATCGGTTTGACCAAAATGTTTAACAGTGCTTTTGGTTTAAATCTTGATTATACATTAGGACGAATATTGGGACGTACAGTTGACCGCGGTGGTTTTGCAGAAGAAAGACAATACTGGAAACAATTATTTCCGGAAAGAACAGATGCTGACGGTCCTGTATACTTCAAGACCAGCATTTTCCATCAGGCTGCCATCAGTTTCTATATTGACTGGCTGGGCTTAGGTACCAGTTACAATAAGTTTATCAAATCTCAGATCAGCGGCAAACCAATCAAATCCAGAAGGTTTGCATTCTATACAAAGATTGGTATCGGTTTTATTCGCGCTTCCTCTCAAATCTACAATGTTAAGGATGACAAACCTATTAAAAACAGCCAATACCTGCGTGGTTTCACTAATAAATTTACAGAAACGGTGTTCCCTTTGAGTATGGGTATGAAATTCAAAGTGACCAAAGATTTCGACTTAGGTCTGGAAGGAACCTTTACATTTACCAACTCTGACAAACTGGATGCATTCCAGTTTAATTCCAGAGTGGATGCAGGCGGTAAAACGGTAAATTCATTATCTAAAATCAACCGGGATGCTTATGCATACGTCAATATCAATTTCACCTATAAATTCGGACGCATCGGTTCTCAAAAAGAACATATCGAATGGGTAAATCCTTTGGCATTCATCATGGCTAACGTACCGAAACCAAAAGAGGTGAACATGAAAGATACGGATGGTGACGGCGTATTAGACATATTGGACAAGGAACCTACCACTCCTGCCGGCTTTGCAGTAGATTCTCATGGTGTTACGCTGGATAGTGATAAAGACGGATGTCCTGACACTGAAGATCCTGAACCATTCTCTAATATCACCTTGCCAATTGCAGATTGCAAGAACGCTGCTGCTGCTCCGGCACCTGAACCTGAAGCTGTTAAGAAAACACCTCCATTCGACCCTGAAGCATTGACTAAACAAGTTCAGAAAGTGGATGACAATGTTTGGAAAATGACCTCCATTTATTTTGACATCAACAAATCCATCATCACCAACCCGGCTTCCGATGAATTGAAGAAAATAGGTTTAATTATGAGCACCAACCCTGACTTGAAAGTAAATGTGAAAGGTAATACCGATATCAGAGGCTCATCCGAATACAATCAGAAGCTTTCTGAAGGCCGCGTAGATGCTGCTATCAATTACCTGAACATCCACTATGGTATTTCAAAAGACAGATTCATCAAATTACCAATGGGTAAATCTGATCCATTAGTAAAAGACGCTAATAATGAAAATCAACATCAGGTAAACAGACGTGTTGACTTTTCACCGGCTAAATAAACCAAAATAAACTTTTTTAAATAGAAACCTGTTAGTACGCTAACAGGTTTTTTTATTTATCATGAAAAGTACTTTTAAATACAATCCTCAACTGCCATTTATCAGAAATGATATCAAAGGCAATCTTTATATAGATGGTGAATATGTCTTTCTCGAAGCAAAAGAAAGGCTGCCCTATGAACGGTTATTGAAATGGATGACCACACCTAATCCTCAGCGAAAGGAGAAGAAACAGGATTTATTTGCACCTGAGGTGATTTATACTAATGTTTTCTTAGAATCCGTACAGGATAAAATAGTATGGCTGGGACATTCCTCCTTTTACATCCAGCTAAATGGAAAGAAAATCCTGACCGATCCTGTATTTCATGACCTTACTCCCCTCCTTAGGCGAAAACATGCACTGCCCTGCTCCATACATAATTTTAAAAACATTGATTACATCCTCTTGTCACACGGGCACAGAGACCATCTGGATATACCGTCACTAAAGAAATTAGCCCGAATAAATCCCGATATCGAAGTACTATGCCCGCTGGGATTTAAAAAAATACTACAATCCACCGGAATCAGAAAACTACAGGAAGCAGCCTGGTGGCAGCAATATGATACGCCTCAGCTGGATATTACCTTCTTACCGGCAAAACATTGGAACCGGCGACTCATTACGGACTACAACAAAACCCTTTGGGGGAGTTTTGCCCTCCGGCATCATTCGAAAAGCATATATTTCGCAGGTGATACAGGCTATGCGCATCATTTTAAAGAAATCAATTCCCATTTCCCTTCATTTGATGTCTGCCTGATGCCGATAGGTGCCTACAAACCCAAATTCATTATGGAGTGGGCACATACTTCGCCGGAAGAAGCCATACAGGCATTCCATGAATTAAAAGGTAAGACGTTCATCCCCATGCATTATGGTACCTTTGATTTGAGCGATGAACCGGCATCCGAGCCGAAAAACATCGTCCAAGAATTTAAGCAGCAGAATAAGCTCAACGGTGAGTTGGCGATTCTAAAAGTGGGGCAAGAATTCCATTTGTAAAATAAAATCGAAGCTGAATCTATACCAGCTCTATCCTTCATCATAACTGACGACAACACGGGATGTCTTGGGATGTGACTGACAAGTCAGGATAAATCCTTCTTCTATCTCTTCTTCTGTCAGCGGTTCATCATCATCCATCTCGACTTTACCTTCCAGTAATTTGGCCTTACAGCTGCAGCACGCCGCCACCCTGCAGGCATATGGGGGGTCTAAATTTGCATTGATGGCTGCTTCCAGGATCGTTTCACCCTCATTGACTGTTATTTCGTGGTCAAGACCGTCTAATATTACTTTTACCGAATATCCCATTCTATTAATTCTATTCTCAAAGTTATAAAATCAATCACCATTTTCAAAAAAAGTAAGCAATAAGGTTCATTTATTTACTATGGTTTAGAAAAGCGGAAGTTGGCTTCCCAACCATATTGATACTTATCAAATTATTTAATGACATTTTTTTTTAACTTTATCAAAAATATTAACATCTTATATCCAAAGAGTTATGAGCAACACGACTATCATCCGGAATGGTTTATATTTTGACGGTACCGGCGCCAAAGGCCGGCAAAAAGATGTTGTCATAAAAGACAACAAAATAGATGCTGTTTTGGACAAGGCCCCGCCCATTGAAGGCGCAATTGAAATTGATGCAGCCGGGCATTGGGTAACCCCCGGCTTACTGGATATACACGCCCATTACGATGCAGAACTGGAAGTAATGCCGGCATTGGAGGAATCTGTCAGACACGGCGTTACTACTGTCATCATCGGAAACTGTTCCTTATCCGCAGCTTTAGGGAAAGACAAGGAGATTGTAGACCTGTTTGCCCGCGTAGAAAATATACCGGCTAAAGTATTGAGCGACTGGATAGTCGGAAACATCAAATGGAAAAATGTCAGGGAATATTATGAGCATTTAGATACCCTTCCGGTGGGGCCTAATATCGCCTCCTTCCTTGGACATTCCAATGTCAGAATGGATGTGATGGGATTGGACAGAAGTTTTATGCAAAAAAATGCGACGGAAGAAGAGTTGCTGAAGATGGAAAAAATCGTGGAGGAAGCGATGGATGCCGGCTATTTAGGCTTATCCATTGATATGCTGCCATTCCATAGATGGGCAGGGGTATATAGCGAGAAATACTTAGGACTCTCTGTTCCTTCTCAACGGGCGGCAAAATCAGAATACTTCAGGCTTTCCAATGTACTGCGCAAACGAAACCGGGTGCTGCAGATTACACCAAATGCTGTTGACAAAACCTCTTTTCTGACCATCACCCGTTTGAGCCAGGGTGGAATTTTTAAAAAGAGTTTGAAAACCACCATCGTGGCGGCACTGGATCTAAAATCCAACGAGAAAATATACAACCTGTTGAAACTGCTCGGATTCATCGGCAACGATATATTAAGAGCCAATATGAAGTTCCAGACCTTATCGGTTCCATTTCTTAATTTCGGTGATGGGCCGGTAACTCCGCTGTTTGAAGAGTTTCCGTCGATGATAAAAGCCATCGGCATGCACGAAGAGGAGCGCAAAAAATTATTCCGGAATCCTGAATTCCGTAAACAGTTCGTCAAAGAGTGGAATCATAAGGCTGCATCCGTATTTCCAAAAGCATTGAAAGAGATGTGGGTGGTAAACTCACCGGACGCATCACATATCGGAAAAAATTTCGAAAAGATTGCTGCGGATGCCGGTAAAGAACCCGTAGAACATTTCATGGATTTACTGGCGGAATACGATACCCACATCCGATGGAAATGCGAAACTTCCAATCATCGCGAATCGGTACGGATGGAATTGCTGACGAGCAAGCACTGCTTCCCGGGCTTCAATGATTCGGGAGCACACAACCTAAACATGGCCTTCCACGACGGTGGTTTGCATTTATTAAAACAGGCGCTCCGACATCCTGATCTGATGCCGATTGAGCGGGCCATCCACCGCATTACAAAAGAAGCGGCTGACTTCCTCGGAATTGATGCCGGCGACATATCTGTGGGCAAACGGGCAGACCTGGTGATTATTGATCCAACCAGATTCGAAACGGATTTGAATACCGACCCTATTGAAGATTATCACGAAAAATTCGAAGGCACTTACCGCTTAATCAAACGCTCGGGCAAGGTGGTGAAACATGTTTTCATCAATGGAACAGAAGCGTACAGCAATAATGGAACCGTAGGATTCCATGAAGACCTCGGAAAGAAAAAGATATTCGGACAATTACTGCGCAGCAACTGGAATTAGACAACAATCACCAATAAAAAAACCGAACGTTACGTTCGGTTTTTTTATTTAATTTATTTGATGTTTACTTTATGATATTGATATAGTTTACCTTGCCATATATATCAAAATTTACTGTCATATTATCATACATATACAGTTTTTCAGTTCCGTCTGCCGTAGTAGTTATAGAAATATTCTTTGGCTGACCAAGAATACTTATTACGTCTTCAATTGTAGAACCAATTGAAACATCTTTTATTGACCTTGCTTTTTCTATCATATTCATACTTGCATATACTTTCTTTAAGTTAGATCTGTAAGCCAGATTTTTAGGATCAATAGAATATGCTTTTTCTAAATAAGGTAAAGCAATTGCAAATAATTTATCACGCTCAGATTTTAAACCCAAATATATCTCTCCTGTTTTATCCACTTTATCATCAACAGCATTCATTTCTTTATTTTTTGCAACGCCATCGTTAAAATACAAAACACCTAAATTGAAATAAGCATCTCCATAATCTACTTTTAAATCAATTGCTCCAAGATGATTTAATATTGCTGTGTCATTAATATGTATCTTATCATATAATACTCCTAAATTAAATAAAATAGAAGCATTCGCTGGGTCGTTTATTTTTGCTTTTTCAAACTTGAGAATAGATTGCCTAACATCTGGATTATCCAATGTCTCATTCAACTCATACACTTTCAGGTTCTTATTATCCGGATATTTTTTTAATCCTTTTGTAACTATATCCGTCAATGCCTCCTTGTTTTTCTGAATTTCATAGACCTGTGCTAACGTTTCATAAATTGCTGGATTGTCATAATCCATTTTTACCAGCACTTCCAGCAGCGGTAAGATTTCAGCAGATTTATTCAGGTTCGCTCCTGACATTGCCGTTGCAAAGATCACATTCGTATCCAACGTCGAAACGAATCCTTTATTGAATAAAAAATTGTTGATTTCGAGCGCTGATTGAAAATGCATATATGCATCATCGTATCTGTTGCCTTTAAACCGGTCAAATCCTTCATTAAAGAGATAGCTGAATAAATTCTTTAACGGTGTTCCATAATCCTTTTGTTTCTTCGTATTTGTTTCCAGGTCAAACCCTTTCAGGTAAGCTTCTTTGGCATCAAACAGACATTTGGGATTTTGTGCATAAAACAATTTCGTTTCATACAGCTTGGTGTACACATCCCCTTTAGTGAGCCACGCCTTGGCCATTTTCTGGACCTCCGCATCCGATAAGGCTGCATCAATTTCTTTCTTAGCATCCATTATTTTGCCTTCTTCCAGGGAAAGCTGCGCAGAAGTGATCTTTCCTTTTTGAGCAAAAGTGTTTTGCATCAGGAAGAGAGAGCCAAGCATCCAAAGTATTAATTTCAAATTCTTCATGTTATTCATCTTTTGATTGTTGTTCAGCAGAATTATTTTCATTTAAATCATCGGTCGAATCCACTCCGTTTTCACCAACAGCATCCTCTTCCTCCTCTTCATGTTCGATTTTTGAAACCGCCGCGATAGCATCATCCTCTTTCAGCTTTATAAGGCTCACCCCTTGTGTATTTCTTCCCATCGTACGCAGCGAATTCAATCCTATGCGTATCGTCAGGCCGGACTCGTTGATAATCATTAAGTCATTATCATCCGTTACAGACTGAATGGCAATCATATTGCCGGTCTTATCCGTAACATTCAGGGAAATAACCCCTTTTCCGCCACGGGATGTGATACGGTAATCATCCAATGCAGAACGTTTACCATATCCATTCTCAGAAACGACCATGATATCTTCTTTCACTTCAGCAGTGGTATCAGCACAAACCATGCCAATCAGTTCATCGTCATCGCCGCGCAAGGTGATGCCGCGAACACCGGAACCTGTTCTGCCGATAGCGCGCACTTCATCTTCATTGAAACGGACGGCATACCCTTTTTTAGACCCTAAGATTATCTCACACTTGCCGTTGGTCAGCGCGGCCGTTACCAGTTCATCCCCTTCCCTGACGGTAATTGCATTCACACCGTTGGAACGAGGACGGGAATATTCACGCATGGATGTTTTCTTGACGGTACCGCGTTTGGTCGCCATAATGATATGATGTGTATCCAGGAATTCCTCTTTCTTCAGATCTTCAATATTGATGAATGCCTTAATCGTATCATCCTGCGGGATATTGATGACGTTCTGAATCGGTCTGCCTTTGGATGTTTTGTTGCCTTCCGGCACTTCATACACTTTCAACCAATAACATTTACCCTGTTCTGTGAACAGCAATAAATAATTGTGGGTGGATGCAATAAACAAATGCTCAATAAAATCTTCATCGCGCGTTTTACCGCCAACCGAACCTTTACCGCCTCTGTTCTGCTTTTTATATTCATCCAGTGAAGTACGTTTCACATAACCCAAACGGGAAATAGTGACCACCATATCCTCCTCCGCAATCATATCCTCGTAGGAAATATTATCGCCGTATAAGACTATTTCAGAACGCCGCTCGTCGCCATACTTCTTCTTGATTTCATTCATCTCTTCTTTTATGATTTCAAAGCGGAGATGTTCATGTTCCAGTATATTTTTCAAATGGGCAATCAAATCGGAAACCTCTTTATGTTCTGCCCTAATTTTGTCAATCTCCAGGCCCGTCAAACGCTGTAAGGTCAATGCCAATACCGCCTTTGCCTGGATTTCTGACATACCGAAACTGGTGATCAATCCTTCTTTGGCTTCTTCGGGATTTTTGGAACTGCGAATCAGCTTTATCACTTCATCCAATGCATCGAGTGCAATCAGGTAGCCTTCCAGAATATGCAGACGTTCTTCTGCTTTCTTCAGTTCAAACTTCGTCCTTCTGGTAACCACCTCATGACGGAACTCGACAAAATGATGGATCATATCTTTCAGATTCAGCATTTGCGGACGGCCATTGACCAAGGCTATATTATTGACACCAAAGCTGGTTTGAAGCGGCGTATGCTGGTATAAGTTGTTCAGCACCACATTTGGAATGGCGTCCCTTTTCAGGTCAAACACCACACGCAAACCATCTCTGTCCGATTCATCCCTGATTTCTGAAATGCCTTCCAGTTTTTTCTCGTTGACCAATTCCGCGGCACGGGTGATAATCATTTTTGGCTGAATCTGATACGGAACTTCTGAAATGATGATCTGCGTGCGTCCTTCCTTGTTTTCTTCAATCCTGGCTCTGCCGCGCACCCTGATTTTACCGCGGCCTGTCCTGAAGGCGTCTTTAACCCCTTCGTAACCGTAGATGATTCCACCGGTAGGGAAATCCGGCGCTTTTACGTATTGCATCAGTTCATCGATGGTGATATCCCTGTTTTCAATATAGGCATTGATGCCATCAATCACTTCCGTCAGATTATGCGGCAGAATATTGGTAGCCATACCTACAGCGATACCGGAAGCGCCATTCACCAGCAATTGCGGGATACGGGTTGGCATCACTGTTGGCTCTTCCAGAGAGTCATCAAAATTAAGCTGAAAATCTACCGTTTCCTTATGCAAATCTTCGAGCATATCTTCCGCAATCTTTTTCAATCTTGCTTCTGTATAACGCATAGCTGCCGGCGGATCGCCATCTATGGAGCCAAAGTTACCCTGACCGTCTATTAAGGGGTAACGCAAGGACCATTCCTGCGCCATACGGACCATGGTATCGTATACGGAACTATCGCCGTGCGGGTGGTATTTACCCAACACCTCCCCGACGATACGGGCAGATTTTTTATACGGTTTATTGGAGGTCATGCCCAGTTCGGACATACCAAACAAAACCCTTCTGTGAACGGGCTTTAAGCCGTCTCTTACATCCGGTAATGCACGGGAGACAATCACCGACATCGAATAGTCGATGTAGGCGGATTTCATCTCATCTTCAATGTTAATGGGAATAACTCTGGAGCGTTTCTCTTCTTCTAATTCTTCTGACATTTACGTATTTTTTTTACGTTTCAAAGATACCGGTTTCACCCCGTTTTTTGAAGTTAAATCATGTTGAGATATCCACATTTTAAAGCAAATCCGTCCGATTTTAAACAATTGGAAATCATCGAAAAAAGACTGCGAGTGAATGACCTGACTACTTATCGTTTATTCCGTTTTTTCACCAAAATAGCCCCTAAAATCAGTTCTGCACATCCTATGGCAAAAAATGCAGGCTGCAGGATACTGTTTAGCCCAATGGAATACACCTGAACAAATATCCAGATAATGAGTCCAAAACCAAGTATAAAAGAGATAGCAGGTGCAAAACGGTACTTGAAGAAGCATAATAGTGCATTTGCAAGATGAAACAGGCCGTTGAAGGTAAATAAAGCAATCCCGGGCAGGAAAAAATCATGAAATGGGGAATCTGCCAGCATACTTGCAGACATTCCCACTGCACTTCCATCCGGATGAGTGATGAACAAATAACCTACCGGCAGCGCCCCTATTGCTACAAATGCCTGAATGCCGGCCAATACATAGTATATTATCTTTTCTTCAGCTGTCATACTTATCAACTTGCAATTTAATATTATCCTGAAATACCGTATAAATTTATACAGGGAAATATTTTTTGTTTGAACCACATCCAACTTTATAAATATAAAAAGTCATCTTTGTTTAAATGAACAGGACTAAAACATTCGTTATCATTGGCGGAGGGGCAGCCGGATTTTTTGCTGCCGTAACGGCAGCAGAAAACAATCCGGATTTAGACATTCTAATTCTCGAACAGGGTAATGAGGTATTGGGCAAGGTAAAAATTTCCGGCGGCGGACGGTGCAATGTCACCCATGCCTGTTTTGATGTCCGGGAGTTGTCCAGATTTTATCCCAGAGGCAGCAAGGAACTGACGGGACCATTTTATCGGTTCAACTGTGAACATACCATTCAGTGGTTTGAAAGCAGAGGGGTAAGCCTGAAGACGGAAGAAGACGGAAGGATATTTCCAATCACCGACAACTCACAAACTATCGTGGACTGCCTGCTGGAACAGGCCAAAAAATCAGGCATACGTATTATCCGGCAGGCTAAGGTAACAACCATTGTATACAACGGCCAATTTACCGTTAAAACCATTCAGCACGAATACAAGGCAGATTTTCTGTTATTGGCGAGCGGAGGCAGTTCACTTATCTGGAACCTAATGCCCGGCATGGGACATACCATCGTTTCGCCGGTACCCAGTTTATTTTCATTCAACACCAAAAACACTTTATTTAAAGATCTGTCGGGTGTCTCTGTTCCACATACACAACTCACTATTAAAGATACTCCATTTTCAGCGGAAGGGATTTTACTCATCACCCACACAGGCATCAGCGGGCCGGGCATCTTAAAACTTTCCGCTTTCGCCGCAAGGGTCTTAGCTGAAAAAAATTACAGGTTCACATTACTCATCAATTGGATTAATTGTTCCAAACAGGAAGCAATAACAGCAATCAATACCATTAAGTCTGAACACGCCAAAAAGGAAGTACGGAACTATTCTCCATTTCAGTTGGCCAGCCGCTTTTGGAGAAATTGTTTAAAAACCATCCAAATAGACGAACACAAGCAATGGGCCAACCTTTCCAAGAATGAACTGCAAGGCATTGCAGATTTCATAACCGCCTTTGAAATTCCCGTTTCAGGAAAAAGCACGAACAAAGATGAATTTGTTACAGCCGGGGGTATCTCCCTGAAAGAAGTGGACTTTAAGACAATGGAAAGCAAGATTATACCTCATCTATATTTTGCAGGTGAAGTGCTGGATATCGATGCGGTGACAGGTGGTTTTAATTTTCAGGCTGCATGGACAACCGGTTACATTGCCGGAACAGCAATTGGAGAGAATTCTAAGAATCAAATCCAGTAAAAGTAATTAATGTAATTTTCCTCAATTATTTATAATTTTGATAAAACAGAAAACATGAGCGATGATACATTAGACAAACAAATACCCGACAGAAGTCCGTTAAACATAAAAAGCACAGCCATTAGATTCGGTATCATCGGCGGGATGGGATGTGTCCTTGTGTCAGTCGGATTGTTTTTAGCCGATCTGCAGTTTGAGAATTGGGCACGATGGATAGGCACCCTTGTTCTTATCCTGGCTGTAATATTTGGCATTAAGGCCATTGCGGCTGAAAATGAACGGAAATCAAAACCGTTCGGCAGTTTGTTTGGCGCCGGTATGCTGATCACTCTTATCATAGCCCTCATTTCCATCCTTTACTTTTTTCTGTACCTGAATTTTATAGAAACGGATTTTGCCGGAAAGGTATTGGAAGTTTCGCGTCAGCAAATGATGGAAAAGGGCTTAAATGAAGACCAGATAGACAAGGCACTGGAAATGACCAGAAAATTCACTTCTCCCTGGATTATGGCTGTATTTGCACTGATTGCCAACTTATTTTTTGGAACAATAGGTTCTTTAATCGGTGCAGCGATTTTTAAAGAGGATAAATAAGTGACTAATAAGCTACACCTGCTTCCAGACTTTTGTCACTCGCTGCATTATCACCGCTGATTACGACAGAATAATAATACGTAACACCTGCTTTCACGGTGGTATCTGTAAAAAATTCTTTAGATGCATCCACCGTGCCGATTTTTAATGCCTGCGCCTCATTCGCCGCCCGCCTGAAGATGATGTACTGCTTCACACCCGTTTGCTGAGATTTATCCCAATCCACTTCAATGCCTTTTGAAACCTTGCGGGCCGTAACGTTGGAAGGAGGCATGAAAGTTGCCGTTAAAGGCGAGAGCAGGATAGCATCCGTTGCAAAACTCTCATTCCCGAAAACATCTGTAGCCGTGACACAGTAAGCACCGGCGGAAGCAGTAACATCAGTATATGTAGATACAGACAGAGGCTGTGTATTCATTTTTCGAAATCCGGCTTTGGATAAATCTGCATTCGTATTGTCTTCTTTGGAGAATCCGGCCTTTCCTTCTTTTCTGTACACATTATACCCGGTAATAAATTTATCCAGCAGCATCACATCATCCCAGCTGATGGTAGCGCGCTGCACCTCCGCATACCCTTTGATTCCCGTAGGTGTTCGCGGCAACTCTTTATTTTCCGGTTGATAAGAAACTCTGTTGGAATTTTCGCCGCTGATGTTATTATGATTGTATGCCTTTACTTCGTAGTAATACGTATTCCTGCCGTATAAAGTAGCAGTATCTAAAAATGCAGTATCTTTCACCAATAAAGATATTAGTTCCGGGCTTTCAGTTGTGGACGAACGGAAGATATAATACCCCGCTACATCCGCTTCTATATTTTTATTCCATTTGAGCAATCTGCCTTTTGCCGAGCCGGTAATGGTCAGGTTTCTTGGCGCATCCGGCGGGATATTGTTTTGGCTATGTGTACCGGTTGCATTGTCGGATGGTGGAAGTTTCACACCTCTGATTGTAACTGCATAGACGCGGTAAAAATAGGATTGATTGGATCTGATTTTGGTATCCAAATAACTGCCGGCAACAGAAGGTATCGTATCCACCACCACAAATGGCCCTACCGACTGGCTGCTTCTTTCTATCACCAGCCCGGAATAGATGGTTGAATTTGGCAATGCCGTCCAGGATAAAAATATCCCCTGTGCAGTGTCCTTCGCTTTCAGATGGCTGATTTGCTGCAAAGCGGAAAAATCAGCACCCACCACATTCACCGTATCGGAATTTGCTCCGGGAAGCAAGGCCATGGTGGTCGGCTGAATGAAATAATTATAGGAATATCCTTTCTTAATTTTCTCTTCCCATTTAAAGAGGACGGAATCCGCTTTAGGCTGGTTGATATTGGCAAAGATTTTACCCGCTAATTCATATTTATTGGAATTACCAATACTGCGGAAAACATTGGCAAAAACGGCATCTGAAGCGGTTCTGGCAGGCAGGTACCATTTCACGACTGTAAATGAATCCAACTCTGTCTTTGACAGAAAATTCGGCGCCGGAATTGATGCAGGAAGTCCCAGCCTGATGGATGTTTCTATCGGCTCTGCCATCTTACCATCCTTTTTAATATACCTCACCTGATATTTTACATCCGAAACCTTCATAGCTGCCACTTCTTTGTCTAAGAAATAGGCTCCCATCGCAACGCCGAGTTTTATATTCATGGCTAGCAATCCATAGTCGTTCA
Organism: Sphingobacteriales bacterium; assembly: GCA_016719635.1. Classification (NCBI taxonomy): domain Bacteria; kingdom Pseudomonadati; phylum Bacteroidota; class Sphingobacteriia; order Sphingobacteriales; species Sphingobacteriales bacterium. The sequence goes on from JADJYT010000003.1 coordinate 434,397, forward strand.
ATTTCGGATGCGCCAGAACGTAATCCCATGCTTCCGCTTCATTTTTTAATTTTTTCCATTCTGCAATCGTTATCAGTGCATTGCCACCCAGTATGGATTTGAATTCAGCAGGCGAGGCCGCCGGTTTCAGCTTCCCGATTTCCTTAAAATCTTCATTTCCGACAGCTCTGTAAATGATGGCACCGGCAATATTGTCGCCCATGATATCCGTTTGGGAAATCCGTTGATTTCCCAATAGTATATACACGCCATCCGGGCTCTCTTTCAGCATCAGCATGGCCGTCTTATCCTTTTGAGCCGCAAGAAATAAAGACCACACCATTAAGCAACCTGACAATAACTTTTTCATTTGATATCTTTTATTTTTTACCAATCTAATCCTAATTTAAATTTACCGGTTGCGGTACTGTAATCCACACTTACGCCCACACCAAAGCAAACTTTACCGCCGCAAGGGCACGGACAAATTTCACAACTGTCCCAGAAGCACGGATCAAAACAACAACCCCAGTTCAATCCGTTACCGCATGACGAAGATGAGCAACCTACCCATCCGTTAAAATCCGCATTGGCATTGCCGTTTATAAACCAGTTGCCTCCGCTGTATCCCGCGTTTAATCCATAATCCACTCCGAAATTAAATCCGCCCACTCCAACATCAAAGAAATATATGGAACCACCGGAGCCCCAGCCGTTCTTGATACCCATTCCATAGGTGCCGCTTTTCAGATTGGAATGAAAATGCAAGTTCATGTCATTATAAGCATAACCGCATACCTTGGCAATGCCTACAACAGGATCATTGGCACATTTGGCATTTTCTTTCGTAATTCCCTGAAAAGAGGAACACGCAAAATGCAGTCCGTAGATTCTGCCGCCGGAAACATATTCATCCGGCACGAAAGACAACTCGGCGGGAAACTCCGATTTCTTCGGCCCCCATCCACCTGCAATATTGGTATAGCCTGTAAACAAGCCCAGCACATTTACGTTGTTGTAATAAGCAGCCAGCCAGTATTCATTTCCGGATTTTGCAGAAGCTGACAACGTGAACCCTGCATTACCGCTGATTCCCAGATTGGGGATCAAATTAAAATTCGCTCCGACATTCGCCTTTACATAAAATAATTTATCGGGAACATTCAGCTGAAACTCCGCTTTTCCAACTGTCATGGAGATGACCTTCGGATACCCTTCTCCGTAAAATACAGGGCCTTTGACCTGTACGGTAACACCCACTTTCAGCTTGTCCAGCGCCACCACACCGGATGTGCCCGGTGCCAGCACCACCCGTCCCGTTAAATGTACATCATAGACTGATGTTGCCGTATTCACTTCAAATCCACCTCCCGGATTCTCCCAGGTAACCGGCCCCAATGGAATCGGAACGGGATTGGTAAAATCCGCTGCAATATTCATTCCACCGGACAGTTTGTAATATTTCAGGTACATTCCCAGTCCGCCAAACCCTGCGATTTCCAGCCCGCCCCCGCCTTCAAAACCGTTTTCCTTAAAACTGAATTTATCCAGTTTTATCGACCCGATTGGGCCGGCCGAAGCAGAAAAGCTGAGATCATCCACGGTGAAACTGCCTGGTTTATAATGGATAGAGGCTCCTGCCCCAAATCCCATACCCGGCAGAAACAGTTTAAAACTGCCACCCACATCTATTTTCTTTTGAGAAGGATACAAACCTAATGCAGAGATCTTCAGATTCGCCACATCGGCAAAACCGACTTCAAAATTCGGTTTTACGGTCAGTCCAAATTCACCATTGGTAGCAATAACAAAATTGTCAATCTCCACTTTCTTGGAAATATACTTCGGGAAACCTATGCTTCCGCCACCTGTAATCCTGTAGGCATCTTTTGACGGAATCTTGCTGAAAGAGAATGGCACGCCATCTACTCCTTTAAAGTTGATCACATTGAAAATATTTACGCCGGCTGAAGGGATAAAGAAAGAACCTCCCGTAAAACTGCTCGCACTGATACCCAGATTTGCAAAGTCAAACTTGGCAATTTCAGAACCCGGAACAGGGATTTCTATGCCGCCGCCAAAGGTTAATCCATACTGGTTGATTTTTGCCGCATTGATTTTTAGTTTCCAGCCTAAAAGGGAGATTTCAGGATTAGGCGTTACGCTGATGGCGCATTTCTGAATATTTCCGTTCGTATTAATCCGAAGTTCTTCGAGTTTCAATGTAGCAGACGACAATCCCGGAATATCCTTGAGGCTCAGGCTGCCGGCAAATGAAATGCCTTTATTATCGATTGTTGTATTGGTAAAATCCACCGCTAATTTGACGCCGTAAATATCCCATCCATCGCTCGGTCCTGACAGGCTGAATTTCGCAGCATCCAGCGGACTGGTCATGCTGGTAAATACAGGCACATCCGACAATTTGTTATTCAGCAATTTCAGCGGAACTGCCGGCCACTTCAATCCATAGCTCATACCGAAACTTCCGGCTACATCTACTTTCAACTCCCCACCTATAACCCCTTTGGTTTTATCTCCACCAAACGATTTTACTACAATTCCCGCCGGGTTTTCCAACACCAGCTTTACGTAATCCCATAATTGGAGCGGAATCTGGGAACAGCTGGTCACCACCTCTTCGCTTTTCGGCACTATGATATCACCTTGTTTGAGAATGGTGATATTTTTAAACTCCAGTTTCTTAGATGCCGGAAATTTAAAAAATAAATTAGAAGGAATATTCTGGAAAGTTCCTGAAATAACGAATTCGTCCGGGTTGGACGTTGGTTCCGAATTATCGAGTGCAATTTCAAAACCCAGCAGCTTGGAGGCATTAAAGCCGGGATCTTTCAACTCAAAATCAATCGTATAATTCTGTTTTTCAAAAGTCTTGGATGTGCTCGTGCCCACCATACCCGATTTTTTTGCTTTCAGAGTGTATTCTCCCACCGGCACAGAAAATGAATAGTTGCCGGAAGCATCGGAAGATGTTTTTATATAGGGTTTCCCGTCTACATATATTTCCGCATCTTTTACCACACTACCTTTAGAAGTTACCGTACCACTCACCACGGCACCGCCTTTCAGCATCACCGTTGACTCTGATGTATCCTTATTACCGGATACGGTTACTTCCGTGCTGACCGCAATATAATTTTTGTCTTTAGGCCCATAGACCCAAATGGTGGGCGCACCCTGAGGAACATTACTGACTATCGCTACCCCATTTACATCGGTCGTGAACTTTCCATCGGTATCGGGCACTTCTACAGACGCATCTTTTATCGGTTCGTTGTTATCGTTATCTTTCACCGTCACTTTCACGTAAAAGCGGCTCAGAAAAATGGTATCGAGTTGAATCGTGTTGATGATATCAATCGGAAAAGCCGGTAAGGCATATCCGAAGTTTCCCATAATAAAATTCTGATGGGTTACAACATCCGATTTTTCTGAAGTCCCCGCAGGTGCAGCATATCCGAATGAATGCATAAGTGCCTGCTGGTTTGCCGGTTGTACGACCGGATTTGATTTGGAAGAAGTCGTTTTATTGAAAATATCCATCAGCTGACCCGTCATCTTTGAATAGTCCGGTGTATTTTTCGGGTCAATTACCATCTTATTATTCTTGGAAGGCGCTTTTATTTCAACTGCAATTTCCTTATCCCGGAAGCCGGGTTTTTTAACAACCAACACATATTTGCCCGCGCGGTTGGAAGTGATAAACTGCCCCTGTTCATTGGTGTAAAACGCATTGCCGCCTGATTTCCAGCGTAACTCGGCTCCGTTGATGACCGGCCCTTTTACTTCCGCCACCACGCCTGCAACCGGTATCATCTGTGCATGTACATAGATGGGATCTTTTTTTATTGTAATGCCATCAGACGTAAGGAATACAGGTTCCGGGTCTTTATAAGTGGTGATGCCATCTCCTTTCACTACCAACTGATACGGTTCATTGCTCTTTTTAATATTGGTAATGGAAAATTTGCCATCTTCTTTGGATACGGCAGTGTAGACATCTTTACCATCTTTAGACGTCAATGTTATCAGTGCATCTTTCAGCGGAATTTCATTTTCTTTTGCCACAATCCGTCCTACCACTTTAGGCGGTTCCGGTATCAGGAAATACGTCGCATCCAGCTGCATGATACCGTTATCCTTTACATAAGAACTCAGAGAAGCACCTCCGAAATTCAGCGTATGGTACGGCCAGAATTCCAGGGTAGTATGGAATGGTTTATAGCCTTCGGCTTTTATCACCAATTCGTATTTTTCATCATTGCCATTGGATTCAAATAATCTCGGGAAAGTGCACTTGCCCGTTGAGCAGGAGCTGACAGGAACGCTGTTATCAATCAGCAAATAGAAATTCAATCCCTGATAGGCGGGATAAGCGGATGAGGCACTTTCCTCTTCCGTATTTTCAGATGGTTTGTCTTCCGGCACTTTTCCGTTTATCACATCCAGGAACCTGTTTCCTTCCGGATTCAGATAAGGTTTGGGTGAATAAATATCCTGTGAACGCCTGACCTGCATTTCCGCTTTTTCAAGAGGTTTGCCTTCCATTCCAATAGCTTTTAACGTCAGCCGATAGGTGTTTGCCAATCCCAAAACCGTTCCCACATCATACGTTCCGGTTTTATCATCATTGAAAGGAATCGGGATAACCGGAAAATCAAACTGCGGATTATCTATCCAGACTTCCACATCATAAAAAGACATCTCGATATCCGGAATGGTGAAACTCACTGAAAAATTCCCGTCTTTGTCGGTAGTGGCTGTTCCAATATAGATGTCATTCGGAGGTAATTTGATACCGCTGCCGGAACTTCCGTTTATATCCGGAATTTTCATTCCTTTATTCTTTACATAGGCTTCCATAATCTCCTGTTTAATCCAGAGTGATACTTTCACTTTTGTGTTGGCCAGGGGGAATTTGTGGACACCGGCATTTGATGCAATCTTTTCCGTTACTTTCTGATAGATGGATTTACTCTGTTCGCTTGTAAGGTCAAAATTCTGAAACAATCCCGGACTGGAAGAAACAGACATATTCCCAAGAGAAGGGCTGGTATTGACGTAATTAACATTTGCATCTAATGGTTTATTTTCTGAAGAAGCGGATGATGAATTTCCATATGCCTGCAGAAACGCATTGACATTGCTGACCGCATTAAAATCGTTTACTTTTGTGCTGCCGGATGAAACCGGTGAAAAAGCCAGAGCCTCGGGTTCTTTCGATTCTTCCGTTTTCTTAAAAGCATAAATCAACCGGCCTTTTATAGTATTGACCGGTATGGGCTGAAAAATTTTCGTTTCGTCAAACGTTATGTTAGTCGATATTTTGGGATTTTTAGGTATGGTAGATTTACCGGGACTTTCCGCCGTTGGGGGTACAGTAACCGGAGAAACACAAGTGAACATACAGGCATCGCTGACTCCAAAATTCTGGTATTGCTTTGGATTGTTTTTTACACTGATGGTATAGGCGTATTTTGTATTTAATTTGAATGGCGGTTCTGCCGGCCCATAAACATAGGACGTGCCAAAAATTGTCTTTTCAAAAAATGGCGGTGTCGTGGCGGAGCGCATCGCTTCATTGGCTGATTTCTTTCCAACCACTTCTATGATCTTCAAAACATATTCCTGCAAACCGGGAAAATCGTTGTTCACATTTAACTGATTCGCAGAACTCGGGTCCATCCAGGTGAATACGACATTTTGAGGCACTGTCAGCAATACATCGGAATTGCAAAGCGGCAGGATGGTGCGCGGGGACTCATTCAGCGACCTGTTGAATCCGGCCGGGTTGCCTACCACCATTGTTGCACAACCATTCGGAGCGGGATTGGATACTTTTACAGAAGCGGCTGTCCCGCTCCAGGCTTCAAAACACATGGAATAGGTACCAGCCGGAATGGTACCATTAGCCATAAAAGCCGCCAGCTGATCTCTGTCCATTCCTGATACCGTCAGCTTATTTCTGTCAAACAACTGAGACAACTGCAGCGAACTCAATGTAGTGGGTGTAAAAGGAACCAACGTAGATGAAGTATACAAGAAAGCATTGTTTATACTTTTTATCGTTATTCCATTATTTCCAGTAATAACCACCTGCGGATAGATCATATAGGTATTGGTCGTGGACATCATCATCACATTGGCCTTGGCAACATTCGCATAATCATCTATATCGCTGGAAAAAGGAGGTGTAACGATACTCGTTACATTGACCTGCGCGAATATTTGGGTACTGCCTGCGCACATAAGCAGAATCCCTGCTGTAATCTTTGCAATACCTGAAATAATCTTTCTCATAGTTTTCTGTTTTAAAATGAATATAAATATCCGAATGTGCCTCTCAGCTCGACAAAACTCGGAGCGGTCGCCACACCCGAGCGGTTATAGACCAGACCGTTGTTGAGATAGATCCGATGATGTTTTTCCGGGGAATAGCTGGCATTTAAATTAAAATTCAATACAGTTGCCATCTTGCTGTATGTAACCGCCACCGCATCGCTGATGGTAACTTTATTTTTTGCAAACGATTCGCTGGTGGTCACACTCACCCCGTAACTTGAAACCGCAGTGAATTTATTTTTGACAAACGTATTGTATACACTGCCGGTCAGGCTGAAATATTTCAAAGGCAGGTTAAGGGTGTAAGACAGGTTGATGACGTTATTGAAAAATTTAGTATTGTCTTTAGTGTTCTTATTCAAATCGGTCAACAGGTTTGCCACTTCGCTGAGCATCAGCATATGGGTATTCGGCCCTTTAATAATCAGGTATCTTGGAATAACGATAAACGTATGATTCATCTGATTCATCATCAAATCATTAAACGGAGACATCTTAATACTATCGGTCAATCCTTTTTGTTTTGTATATGCCAACACATACTGCGCAGAGATACCGAATTTCATATCATTAAAATCATATCCGGTTTGTATGATGGCCCTTACCGTGGAAAATGGTTTTTTCCTGTTCAGGTTATCATCTGAAACCTGCATATTAATATTCAGTCTTGCTTTTTGATTTTGCAAGGGTATTACCTGCCGTACGTGCACATCATAATAATTGGTTTGCAGAAAATAAGCCCCGAAGGTGTTGAAGTTTTGCGTCAGCAGTTTAAAGCCGGCATTCGTACTCCAGCCGTCTTTTTGAAAACTGAGCTCGGCATTCGCAGAGTGCCCGCCGATGGCAGATTTATTGGGCTTCATCAGAATACCTGCAATCTTTGGATACGAAGCATCCGCCGAATCCTTGCTCTTGGGAAGTGTTCTGTCCACATTGGTGGTACTCAGTGCATACTCAGCCTTCAACGTAACATACTTTCCGATCTTGTTGGAGGTAATGATATTAAAGACGGCATTTTCAGACTTTGGCAGTAATGATTTTGATCCGTCGTCATTAGAAAAGAACAACGAATCTTTCGCCTTATCCCATGCTCTGAAATAAATCAGGTCCACATAATTATTGGCAGTACCCGCACCCAGTTTAATGGCCAATCCCAAACGTTTGTACGAAGGGACAAATGTCTGTAAATGCAGGCTGTCTATTTTAGCCGTATCTGCAATGGTCGCTCTGGTTAATCGTCCGAATAAGATTCCACCTCTGAAATAGGATGGATTTACCTCTGCCCCAATCATCAGCATATTGTGCCCCGCCATGGAATTTTCACTCCAGCTGATATTTCGAAAACCTCCATGAACGGTCAGCCATTTATACCTGGGACTGATGCCGAATTGACTGAAGGGCTGATTGAATTTCCGGTCCTGTTCACTGAATACAAATGAAAAAGGCAGTTCAATGATATCCTTATACCGGAAGGTGATGTCGCCGGTAAACTGATAGGTAAAAGGCTGCATTCTTTTGGGAATTCCCGACACATAACTATACCCAAGCTGAAAGCCCGCTGAACCACTGATAAAGAATCCCTTTTGATTCATCTTCTCCATCAGCGTCTGTTTCTTTGGCGGTGTTTCCGGCAAATTAGGCTGTGTCACAGGCTCATTGGAAACAAGAGAGGTATCCTGAGCTAAAGCATAATTAAAAAGAAATACCAGAAGTATTATAATCCAAGTCGATGGTTTTATGGTATACATGAATGCAATTGCCGAAATAGCTAAAACAATTTAACGTTTTAATCTGAAGAAAGCAACGATTTTAAAGTTATGTGGATTAAAATAGAAAAAATCACTAAAATTGTGGATGAATACCATTCACACCATTTACCCGTCCAACTGGAAAGATTATGAGCTGATTGATTCGGGTGACTTTGAGAAGCTGGAACGATTCGGGGAATACATGACCATCCGGCCGGAACCGCAAGCGGTCTGGAACAAAAATCTATCTGCTTCAGAATGGATTAAAATGGCACACGTGAAATTCACCCCTGTTTCCTCGTCTTCCGGCAAATGGGATTATTTAAAAAAAATGCCTGAAAACTGGGTTATCAACTATCCTCTAAACGACACCTTTATTTCCTTTAATCTGGCCCTCACCAAATTCAAACATGTCGGTGTGTTTCCGGAACAAAGTGTGAACTGGGATTTCATCTACGGCAAAGTGAATCAGCAAATTGAAAAGGTGCTCATCAAGGTCTTGAATTTATTCGCCTATACGGGAGGTGCCAGCCTGGCGGCAAAAGCGGCCGGTGCTGAAACTTATCACGTTGATTCCATAAAACAGGTGGTAAGCTGGGCAAACCGTAACATGGAAATATCAGGATTGAAAGATATCCGCTGGGTAGTGGAAGATGCCGTAAAATTTGTAAAACGGGAATTGAAAAGAGGCAAAACCTATCAGGGTATAATCCTCGATCCGCCGGCATACGGGCACGGGACCGACGGTGAAAAATGGAAACTGGAAGATCAGATCAACGAGATGATTGCAGATGTGCTGAACCTGCTGGATAAGGAACATCATTTCTTCATTCTGAACACCTACTCGCTGGGTTTTTCTTCTCTCATCCTAGAGAACCTCCTGAAAGACAATTTAAAGAAAGCTGGATTAGACAGCATTCAACCGGAATATGGTGAAATCTACATTCCATCCTCTACGAATCAAAAACTGCCATTAGGTGTTTATGCACGATTTTAATAAAAAAAGTAGTCCGAAGACAACCTTTAACATAGAAACATAAAAACCCAATTAAGTGATATATATACGGTTTTGGATATCCCTAAATTGCAATGAATATCTAAAAAGTCGATACGGATTGAGTATTCGGTCAGTTTGACTGAGAATTCGGTAAAAATCAGGAATTATACGCGATTTTTTCAAAGAAATCTTTCTTTTTTCTTCTGGAAATCTCCACTTTAGAACCGTCGGTCATACGGGCGAAGTAATTGCCATTGTCATTATCTATATTTTTAATCTTGGTAAGATTAATGACAAACGAACGGTGAACGCGCATGAAATTCAGCGACTCCAGCATCTCCTCAAAGACAGATAATGTCTTTGAAGCTATGATTTTCTTATTGTTTTCCAGGTAAATGATGGTATAGTTGCTTTCGGATTCGAGTTTAACGATATCTCCTACCTTAACAAAAATGGCGCCTTCATTCGTGTTGATCATAATCTTGTTTTCCTGCAGATTCTGCTGCTTCAGCTTATCTACATACGTTGTGAGCTTTTCCACCTTCAACAGGATAGAATATACTTCCAGCCGTTTATGCACCTTCTGAAGCGCGTGATTGAGTTCATCCAGTTTCACCGGCTTGACGATATAATCCGCTGCATTCTTTTTGATGGCATCAATGGCATATTTGTCGTGAGAGGTGATGAAAATGGTTTCAAAATTTCCAAATTCTTCGTAATGATTCAGCAGGTCCATGCCTTTCCCGTCGGGCAATTCCACATCCAGGAGCACCAACTGAGGATTCAGTTTTTCTATCGCCAGCTTTGCCTGACGGATGGTGGCACATGTCTCCAGTAAGTTCACCTTAACGGATGCTTTGGGCAGCATATCCAGCAGCATATCCCTGAATATCGGGTCGTCTTCAACAATAATCGCAGTAATCATAATCGTACCGTTTGTTTCTATGATATTCTAAATATAATCATTATATTTCAAATACCAAAATAAGCTATGGAACGAATTACCAATATTGAAGAGGCGGAAAAATTCATTTACGACTATAACTGGTTTGAGCAAAAATCCAATGACCAGGAACAAGAATACAAGCTGCTGAAAACCTGTGAGGAACTGGCAGAAACAAATAAAAATAAAAAATTACTCTGCAAAACCCGTGCATTCCTGACCAGCTACTACGCTCAAAATAACAACCTGCAGGACGCTTTAGATATCGGTATAAAGAATTATTTACTGGCAAAGACGGAACATTTCCAGGACGAACTCCTGCTAATGTTCTCATTCCTGATCAACACCTATCAGCTGCTGGGTGACTACGCGCAAGCCGAAGAATATCTGATACAATGCAAGGAATATGTATTACAGCTGAATGACGACAGGAGAAAATGTTCCACCTACATAGTTTCCGCCAATCAGTATTTTTATATCAAGAATTATGAAGAATGCTATAAGGAGTTTGAAACCGCATTAAAATACGGGCTTAAAATAAAAGATACCTACATACTTGCGAATCTGTACAATAACTACGGCATGTGCCTTATTGAAAAAAATCTCATTTATGCAGAAACCATATTAAACAACGGGCTTGAAATCATAAAATCAGAAGGGAAAAACAAAAATATTGAAATACTGTTGGGCTACTGTCTCTGTAATCTGGCTTTACTATTTCAGAAGAAAAGGGAATACGGAAAATGCATGGACTTTGTTACAGAATCCATCAAGATATTCCGCAAAAATAAAAACCAGATAGAGCTGCTGGAAGCAAAGATAATTTATGCCAATACCTTGCTGAACATTAAAAATTACACCAAATGTAAAAAGGTCCTTAACGAAATTGAAAGGGATGCCATCGCCTCTTCTGCCAATGAGATACTGCTCAGATGCTACAAACTATATTATGAGGTGTACCAGCAAAAGAACCGATATAAAGAAGCTTTCCACTTACTGCTGAAATATCACGAACTAAATGAACGGATCTTTAATGAGGAGTCAAATCAAAAGATCAGAAACCTGCAAATCAGCCATGAAGTAAAAACCATCTCCATGGAAAGGGAGAATGCGGAACGGATGGCACAGTTGAAGCACGACTTTCTTGCCAATATGAGTCATGAGATACGAACGCCGGTCAACAGCATACTGGGAATATCCTATTTACTGGAACAAGACAAATTAACCGCAAAACAGCATGAATATGTCAGACGATTACACATAAATGCGGAAGGTTTGCTATCCATCATAAATGATGTTCTGGATATTTCAAAAATTGAAGCCGGGAAACTAGACATAGTTTATCAGCCGTTTTCACTGCTGACATGTTTACAGAACATGTATCTCCAATTTGAGCAGAAGGCAAAAGATAAGGAAATAGAGTTCCTGTTTAGAAACCATTCCTCCCTGGACGAAACCATACTGGTAGTCGGCGATATGAATCGTGTAAGACAAATCCTGATAAACCTGGTTGGTAATGCATTTAAATTTACAGAAAAGGGAAAAATCGAACTCGAACTCAACGAAGAAGAAAAAGGATTTACAATACGTATAAAAGATACAGGTATCGGTATAGCCCCGGAAAAAGCTGCAAAATTATTCGAACGCTATACACAGGCAGAAAAACATACCTCCATGCAGTTCGGGGGAACCGGCCTTGGGCTTGCCATCTCCAAAAAGCTGGCTGAAATGATGAATGGTCAGATAGAACTTAAAAGTCAGCCGAACGTTGGCACAGAATTTATTCTAACCTTACCGTTCAGGCTTGCCCGCGGTACTTACGAAACCTCTTCTGAAAATGAACAGTTGGAGGTATGTCTTTTATCCGGAATGGAATTACTCATTGCTGATGACAATTCTGAAAGCAGGATAACCACCAGAGATATATTACAGCATTTTAATCCGGAAATCCGAATTACAGAAGCTGAAAATGGGAAAGAAGCGCTGGAATCAGCAAAACACCGGCATCCCCGAATTATCCTGATGGATCTAGATATGCCCGAAATGAATGGCATGGAAGCCACCGTTACCATCAGAAAAGACAATACGCTAAACGATGTCCGTATCATAGCCACAACGGCAGGCCTCTTATCCATAAGCAAAGAGGAATTGCTCTCTTACGGATTTGATGATTTGATATTCAAACCCTACAATCCCGAAAACCTGGTAAAGGTCCTGTTACAGCACCTGCATCATTAAAACAGGCCGTCCGAAGACAGCCTGTTTTTATTTTTAGATACATCCTATATTTGCTATCCTGGTCCCGGAGCAGGGCCTATCGGATTGATAGGCGGATTCTGAAGCGGTAAAATTATTTTTTCTTTCTTTTGTGGAAGAACCTTATCTAACTTAGGTATAAAAACAAACTGATAAACTAAATTTGTCTTGTGGTCTAATAAATTTTGACCTTTAAAACTTCCAGTTGTGTAGTATCCAATCTCAATTCTTTCACCTGTGCCATCTTTAACTGCATAAATAGTAAAATTATTATCATATGTCTTATCCGGCTTTAACGGATTATCACGTCCATGACTTTCTGAATTTCCACTACCAACATTCTTGAATGATTGAAAAAATCCTGAGTAGTAAAATCCTTGAATTGTATCTTTTATAATTTCAAGTTTGAAGTCTTCATAGTTATTAACTTTTACGTAGTAGGTATAATTGTCTAAGTATTCTTCAAAATGAAGTACAACCAAATTTCGTAATTTGGAATTCTTACCATCCGGAAATTCATTGGCTGCCGCTAACTCACCAGCTTTTCCTGTTTCTTTACAACAATCTTTCCCGGTTGTTTTTCCCAGGTACCAGGCACCGGCTAATGCGGCGATGGCAACGACAATTAAAATGATCTTTCTCATAATCTTATTTTTTTAGTTTACTGAAATTATATAATTAATTCGAATAATACAATACCTGAAGAAAAATATTACTTCCGCGTTTGCAAAAGTAGTGTCTGATAATCCGCCGTATCACATCCGGAACCGCTCCAATTGCCGGCTGATGCTGCATGAGAACCATAAGCAATGGCAAGGATAAGCAGCAGGTTTGTAAAAAAACAGACAACGCTGTAATTGATATGGTTTTTCATAGCTTTTGGTTTATGTTCCAAAGCTACACCCAACGTCCTGAATGCCAGGAAATGAATCTGTAGAAGGTAATTAAAATGAGCAAGCGGTTTTCTTATCTGAAATCCTGCACCACTTCTATAAAGTATTTGGCTTTTTCAAAGTCGACATCGGGATACACACCGTGTCCGAGATTGCAGATATAGTTTTGCTTGCCAAATGCACGCAGCATCTTTTCCGCTTCCGACCTGATAGTTTGTTTATCCGCATACAACACACAAGGGTCCAGGTTGCCCTGCAGTGTTTTGCTGGGAGCCTCAGTCCTCGCCTTTTCAGTTTCTATCGTCCAGTCGAGTCCTATGACCGAACAATTCGTCTGCGCGAATTCCGCCAAGATATAATGCGCATCTTTGGCAAACAAAATAACAGGCACCTCTGTAATGGATGCGGCAATCTTTTGCATATAGGGCAATGCAAATTCTACATACTGTGCCTTGCTGAGCACGCCCGCCCAGCTGTCAAATACCTGCACAATATCCGCACCGCTACTGATTTGCTGCTTGAGATAAGCAATTGTAGCATCCGTAATTTTTGTCAATAAGCTGTGTGACAACTGCGGATGCGTGTACAGCATTTTCTTTGCCTGAGAAAACGTCTTGCTCCCTTTTCCTTCAATCATGTAGGAAAAAATCGTCCAGGGGGCGCCGGCAAAACCAATCAATGGAACACGGTTATTCAAGGCCTGTTTTGTCAATCGGATGGAATCAAACACATACTGCAGATTTGGCACCACATCGGTTGTTAAAGCCAGCACGTCCTGTTCTGACTGTATTGTTTTTGGGAAAAACGGCCCTTTGCTTTCCACCATTTCATAATTCAGTCCCATCGCTTCCGGTATCACCAGGATATCTGAAAAAATGATGGCGGCATCCACGCCTAAGATATCGACCGGCTGTATCGTCACTTCGCAAATCAATTCCGGGTTTTTCACCAACTCTTTAAAGCCGTTCACACTGCTTCTCACCGCTCTGTATTCCGGCAATATCCTGCCCGCCTGTCGCATCAGCCATACCGGAATGCGCTCCACCTGCTCGCCTCTGGCTGCCTTTAAAAGTATATCATTTGTTAACATAATGGGCAAAAATACGGAATTATTCGATTTTATTTTTGTTGTAGATTTGCTGGATGGAAGCCAGTTTCAATTGTTTCCATATAAACTATATCAATCATCATGGCAGAGGCTATCGAAATAAATAATCCGAGTGTATCCAAGATAATGCCGCGTGTGGTAGATATCAAAAATGCCAAAATCATGCACCGCGACCATCTCGTACTGGACAATGTCAATTTTGAAGTACGCAAAGGCGATTTTGTTTACCTGATTGGCAGAACCGGCAGCGGCAAAAGCAGTTTGCTCAAAACATTGTATGGAGATATGGAATTCACCATCGGCGACGGGGATGTTTGCGGCTATAACCTGAAAACATTAAAACGTTCCGATGTTCCCAACCTGCGGCGGCGTTTGGGTATCGTATTCCAGGACTTTCAGCTACTGACCGACAGGACGGTTTTTGCCAATTTGGAGTTTATGCTCAAAGCCATCGGCTGGGAAGATAAAAACAAGATAAAAAGTACCATAGAAGAATCACTGGCTATGGTAAGGCTGAGTGATAAGATCAACAAATATCCCAACCAGCTTTCCGGCGGCGAACAGCAGCGTGTTTCCATTGCAAGGGCACTGTTAAACCATCCCGAGCTGATACTGGCCGATGAGCCTACCGGAAACCTGGATCCCGAAACAACGGATGAAATCATGAGCCTGTTTTATTCCATTTTCAAGGAGACACAAACGCCGATGGTATTTGCCACGCATAACTACCAGATGATTGAAAAATTTCCGGGAATCATTTACATGTGCGCCTATCAGTCCATCAGCCGCGACGATTCTCACTTCACCCGGTAACGCCATGTTTTCAGGGAACTATTTCATGCCTTACACAGTTAATGGGTAAAATCTGATCTATCATGGTCAATGAACAACTGGTTACCACTTCCACTTTTTTGGAAGGGTACAAAATCACCCGACATTTGGGAATCATCCGTGGCATTACAGTACGGAGCAGAAGTATTTTCGGCAATTTTGCAGGCGGCCTGATTTCTATTTTCGGTGGACGCAATTCGATTTATATCCGTTTGTGCGAACAAACCCGGGAGGAAGCCTATCAGCTTTTACTGAAACATGCCAATGAAAAAGGCGCCAATGCCATTATCAATGTCCGGTATGATGCGAACGAAGTGATCAGCGGAATTACGGAAGTGCTGGCATACGGCACTGCGGTAGTGGTCGAAAAAACAACATGATATATATACTGTTTTCAAAAGGGATTAGGCATCGCTGTGCGATGCCTAATCCCTTTTAACTTTCTCCTTATTCCGGGTTTCCTGTCATCCGTTTCCCAGGGCCTTGGCCAAATCATTCAGCTGGCTCTTCCAGAGTTCTTTCGAGCTGTCTAATTCATCCTTGTACGCATAATCGGTCACGGTGAGAATGGTCTCTTTGGTGATATCGGTTACGCGGATGCGGTATTCAAAAAATGCCTTATCATCTTCTTCATCCTCCCAGCGTAATTTTATAAATTCATCATCTTCATAGGCGAGCACCTCCGCCACCTGTTCTTCGCCATTCCATTCAAACGTGAATACCTCACCATTCGGATCCAAATCCACATAATCTGCAAACCACTGTACCAACCCGGAAGGGGTGGTAAGGAAAGAATATAAAATTGCGGGAGAGGATTTAAATGTTCTTTCTACCGTAAATGGGATTTTTTTGGCCATGTTGTGTTTAATGTTCCCACAAATTAAACAAAAAAATGGTTTAACCAAATATAGCCGGTATTTTTTTTAAAACCATATATCGCTTATTGAAAATAAAGGCATTAGATAATTTCACCCACAACAAAAAAACTGCCCAGCACCAGTATCAGGTCCGTGTCTCCGGCTCTGGATTTTGCAACGCCAAGGGCATCTTTCGGATGCGGAAAAACATCCCCGTTCAGGGTATATAGCTTTGCAGATTGATACAAATCCTCTGCCGGCAGCTTGCGCGGCAAGGGTGGTTCCGTAAAGTAATAGACCGCCTCTTTCGGAAGCAGTGCCAGTATCTTCTGTATGTCCTTATCCTTGACGACGCCAAAAACGATATGCAATCGCTTATAGTTCTCTGACTTCAGCTGCTCCAGTATTTTTCGAATGCCATCCTCATTGTGTCCTACATCCGCCACTATTTTGGGATGGCGTTCCAAAACCTGCCACCTTCCCATCAGCCGGGTAGTTTCTTTCACTTTGGAAAATCCAATCTGCAGCGCCTTTTCCTTAATCAACAGCAGCTTATACTTGTTCAGAAGGTGAATGGCTAATAATACAGTCTTTATGTTTTCTTCCTGGTAGGCTGCCTGCAAATCACAGCAGACATTGTAGTGTGTATCTTCTATGACCGCATCCACTAAGAGAAAATTCGGGGTACCGGTTACTTTGGTCCGTTTCACCCAATCCTCCGTAAAAAAGACGGTGGTATATATACCCGTTGCCTTTTTCACAAACACCTCATCCGTTTCCGGGTTTTTTCTTCCTACCACCACCGGAATCGCAGGTTTGATTATGCCTGCCTTTTCCTCCGCTATCTCTTTCAGCGTATTTCCCAGCAAATGCTGATGGTCAAAGCTGATATTGGTAATGACGGATAGAACAGGCGTGATAACATTCGTTGAATCCAGCCGCCCCCCAACCCGGTCTCTATAATGGCTATATCCACCTTTCTTTTGCAAAATACTCAAATGCCATCGCCACCGTTATCTCTCAAAAGGAAGGCTGAAGCGCTTCGATCTCAGGTTTAATCATTTCCACAAACCGGATGACAAATTTTTCACTGCAGGGTTTGCCGTTTACCTTAATCCGTTCCCGAAAATCTTTCAGGTGCGGCGAGGTGTATAAACCCGTTTTATAGCCAGCCTCCTGCAATACAGAAGCCAGCATATGTGCCACGGAACCTTTGCCGTTGGTACCGGCAATATGTATCGATTTTATTTTTTGGTGAGGATTATCCAGAAAAGAACACAACGCAATGGTATTCGTTAAATCTTTCCTGATGGCGGCATCCCCTATGCGGGAAAACATAGGCAGTTTTTCATATAAATAGTCGAGCGTCTCAGCGTAGGTCATCCCTTAAGGTGTTGTGTGCTGCAAAGTTCAGGAAATAAAAGGAAATTACGGCAACTAATTTAGGGCTTCACCGCTCTGAAACCGTGCAGAATAGGTTTTCGCCATCCCGGTTGTTGCAGTATGCCGGTTTCTGTAAACCCTTTCCTTATCAGCAAGTCAATTATTTCTGCCGGGCTTAAGAACTTCAGTACACTTTTTATCAGGTAAGTGTATATCGTAGACGAACCGGAAACCAAAGTACAGAAAGGCACAATGAATCCGTATCCCAATATCGCCCAAAACAGCTTGGCATACCACGTATCCCGGAGCGAATAGTCGTGGATGACCAGCTGCCCGCCGGGTTTGAGCATACGAAATAAATTGTCCACACACTTTTCATAGTCAGGCATATTGCGCAGGCCGTAGGCCATAAATATCGCATCCACACTTTCATCTGCAAAATCAAGCTGCATGGCATCCTGCAGTTGCAGATCTATCTTTCGCTGAGCTATCGGTTTCGAAAACTTTTGTCTCGCAACAGACAACATATCTTCAGAATTATCAATGGCAATAATTTTACCGGTGGTCATTTTAGGAAGCAGGGCTGCTGTCGATTTGCCTGTTCCGCAACAGATATCCAAGACGAGTTCATCACCTTTTAACTGCAGAAGATTGGCACTCCGGTTCAAATCATCCTGATAGCCCTGGCTCAAAGCCGTTGCAAAATCATATTTGCCGGCAATCTTATTAAATTCTTTAGGGACAATCCTTTTATTCTTAATTAGTATTTCGGTGGTAGTCTGCATGATTTGAACAACAAAAATTGAATGGAATTGCTCTCGGGCACTGTATTCTATTAAATCGAATAATCAATTATTATTCAGACTTAATCTAAATAGTATTAATAATTTTATTTAAAATATTGATTTTTTTTTTATTTTTTTACAGCTCAGGTTCAAAAACCTATGTTTTAAAGGTTTTAGTTTTATTGGGTTTTTCCCACTTTGTGGGGTGTCGCCCCCTTTTTTTTGGGGGTGAATTTTATTTTTAAAGAATCCTCCGCTGAAAAAAGGCACCCCAGAGCTAGGTTTTTGTTAGCAACCTTTTTCTCCAGACTATTCTTTTTGAAGTGGTGTGGGCAGGGGCCGTGGGTGGAGGGGGTTGCCGGGGTTGGGGGGGTTCCCCAAATAGGGGGGTGGTCGGCGTAGATTTGTTGGCTGGGGGGGGGGGCGGTGGGCGCGGGGTTAGGGGTTTTTTTGGTGGGGAGCATTGTTGCGGTAGGGCGCCCCTTTCAATTGGGGGTTTCCCCCCCCTACCACCGGGGCTCTCACCCGGGGGGGTTGTAGCCGCCCCCCCCTGCTTTTTATTTTTTTATCTGTTTGGGGGGAAAAAAACAGGGTGGCGATTTTTTTTGTGGTTCGGAGAAAGGGGGGGGGTAGTAGGAAAAGTGGCGGTTAGTGGGTTATGGGGGAGAGGGAAATAAGGGGGGCCGTTCCGGTTACCGGGCGCGGGGGGCTTTTAAAAGATAGGGGTTTGGGGGTTTTGGGGCCCATTGCGCGCTCGGGGCGGGGGGGGGGTGGTGTGTTTTTGATGGTGGATGGGCAATATTGTGTTCCGAAGGGGGGGTTTTGGATTGTCCGCGGGTGGGGGGGGGGCATTTTTTATCCCCCTGGCCTTTTTTGGTCTTTTTTGCACTCCCCCCCTTTCGGGGGGGGCGTCTGAACGCTAAAAAAAAAAATTTATTTTTTTTTTTCGTCCTTTTTTTTTCTCCCCCCTTATTCCGGTTAAGGGTGGGTGGCCTGGGAATTTTCGATGGTCCTTTTCCCCGTTTTTTTTCCTTCTTTTCCCTCTTCCGCCTGTCCCGTGAAAATTGTGTGAGGGGGGAAAAAATAGGGTTCTTTATTCGCCTGTATTTTCCTTTTTTTATTGTTCTTAATTGCGGGTGCGTGGAAAAGTTATTTTTATTTAAAAAAAAATCCTCTTTTAAACAAAAAATGCATCTATTACTTGTATTAAAATTATGAAAAAGTTTCATTTCTTGCTAATCAATCTTTTCCTTTTGGCGAGTGTGTATGGTCAGCAGGTATTTTCATCTTCCGGGAAATCCGTTTCGAACAGCAGTATGGGTTTAAACTATTCTGTAGGGTGAACCTATCATCCTTAACAAAGCAACCCCAATATGATACTCACTCAAGGCTTTAACCAGCCTAACTATCAGGTGGTGTCCCGTATCAGTGAATCACTTTTTAGTGACGTTAAAATTAATGTGTATCCTAATCCTACAACCGGGATCATTGCAATAAAAACCGAAGGTACCTCAACAAAAAAAATCTATCTGGATATAATCAGTATCGACGGGAAAAAACAACTGCAAAACATAGAATTAGACGGCACAGAAAAGAATGTCGATTTATCACCGTTTTCTTCCGGTATCTATTTCCTGAATTTTAAAGACATCAGCGACAATAATCAAACAACCTATAAAATTTTAAAATCATCCCAAAATTAATATCCCATGAAAAAACTATGCTTATACCTTATAGCTGTTACATTTGTGACTATTGTCTATGCTCAGACACCGCAGGCCGTCAATTACCAGGCGGTAGCAAGAGATAATTCAGGAACACCGCTGGCAAACACTGCGTTGGGTGTTAAAATCAGTATTTTAAGCGGCAGTTCATCCGGGACATTGGTTTATTCGGAAAGTTTTGCCGATACGACCAATCAGTTAGGGTTATTTAATATTGAAATAGGCAGAGGCTCTGTACTATCGGGAACATTTGCTTCCATTAACTGGGGAGTGAATACGTATTTTGCAAAAGTGGAAATTGACCCTAGCGGGGGAACAACCTATCAGCTATTGGGTACATCACAGTTATTAAGTGTTCCATATGCGCTTTATGCAGAAAACGTTAAAAACAAGAACGATGCAGATGCAGACAGTACCAATGAATTACAAACGCTGGGTATTGCAGGAAATACACTTTCCATCAGTAAAGGCAACAGCATTACCCTCCCATCAAGTGGCAGCAATAACGGCATCGGCGCCGGTGCAAGAGGCAACATATCAGATTTAAACAATGTCGTCAGCGCATTCTTTGTAGCCGATGGAAATGTTTGGATTGGTGATGAAAGCTATTAATAGCTGGATATACGTTTGTGGTCAAATAAATAATAATTCATCTGTAAAAATAGGAAACCAGACTATCTCAAATCCAAATCCAGGGACTAAAGCGTTTTTAGCAAAATTTGACACTCTAGGAAATACATTATGGGTAAAAGTTGAATTTGGCTATGGCAATGCCTTTAAACAAATGGCAGTTGATAACAGCGGTAATGTTTATATCTCAGGAATTTTAAATGACAGTATCAGACTAAATGGTATAAACCATATGATTGGAATCCAAAAATATGACGCCACTTTTGGTACTGACCGTTTTCTGGCAAAATATGATGCAAATGGAAACTTCGGCTGGGTAAAAGGTATCGGTACAAGAGGATTTGATTATCCCTATGAAAATAGAAATATAGGAATAGATAATTCCGGTAATTGCTTTTCATCGGTGAAATAAGGATAGATTCTCTGATATGTGGTAATCAGCAATTTAGAAATACTCCTTATAATCCCGCTTTCTTCAATCCGTATGTCTTAAAAATCAATCCTGCCGGTACGGTACTTAACAGCGATTTCTTTTCAGTTCAAACAGGCTATACCCCCTATTTCTCATATGCGGAAGATAACACCGGTAATAAATATATATATTATATATCAACCCAATCCTTCATCAGCAAATATAACTCTTCGAACGTACTTCAAACTACCAGCAGTGGTTTTAATGCAGGTTATGACGATTTAAGATTCTTTTACTCTAGCGCAATAAATTCTCTCATCATTCTAAATTCTTACGAAAAATTATTTAAAGTTAATCCGGCAGGGCTTGCTGTCACGGAGATTTTAAACAGTTCGGATTTGAGCTGGACTAACGTCAATGATGTTTGTGTAACTCCAACGGGCAATTTAGCTTTTGCAACAGATTTTGAAGATCTAATCTTCTTAGGCAATGAGTACATTTCTGCTTTGGGAGGTGATGATGGAAGTCCCATGTATGTAGAAACCAATGCAGCACTTACCAGCTATAATGCTATTTCCGCATTAAAAACTATCGGTCGCGGCAAAGAAATCGAAAACATAGGGAATCGAAAGTTCATGCTCATTGATATATTTGGATTGTTTTTGTTAAACGGCGTAAAACAGCCTGAAGGGAATTATATAATTAAATATTAGAAACCGAATTAATTCACATAAAGGAAGGTAGAAAATATTATACACTTATTTTTATTTTTACTGCACGCTGAACTTAAAGGAAATCGTACCGAACTGTTCATCTTCCGCGCCTAAGTCCGCGCTGAATTTCGCTTTCATCGCACCCTGTTCCGCCAGCTGAATCAGGTAGGCGTCGGTGGTGGTGCTTCCCTTCTGCTGGTATTTGGCATATACCACATTACCCCTTTGTCCACTTTATGGCCACCACCACTTTTCCGGTTTTCTGGGAGTTGTCAAACACCAGTGGTTTCTGCCTCCACGTGCGGCCTTTCAGATCATAGCTCATGCCATCGCCGCTGCCGGGGCCGGTTCCGCTGGTACCTGTTCCTGTGCCGTTTTTATCGCCGCCGGGTGTGCCCCATTGAGCACCCTGGTTGCCGCCGGGTTTGGTGTTGCCTTCGCCGTTGCCGGTTCCGTTACCACTCGCATTGCCGGTGCCATCGCCTTTACCGTTTTTACCCTTGGTAAAAACGCCCGCCATCTGGTCTTTGATTTTCTTTTCCTCCGCTTCACGTGCCAGACGTTCCGCTTCCGCCTTTTTCACCAACGCTGCAATGCGCTGCTGTTCCTTCAAGGCCTGTTCCTGGCGGATTTTTTCCTCTTTCTGCATTTTTGCAATGGCTACCGCCTGCGGGTCTTCCGATACGACGGTATTGGTTGCAGGTGCCTTAACAGGCGTGGTTGTCGCTTTTACCGGCGTGGGGGGCGGGCGGTGTTGGTTGCGGACTGAAACCGCTTCCGCGGGTGATGAATTCTGTCCGCCGGCATCCTGTTCGTTATCGGTTCCCAAACCATCTTCATTGTCACCAAAATCAATCAGCACACCGGAGATGGCATCCTCCACAATTGGATGGGAAAGTTTTATAAATAAGAGTGCCCCTGACAGCAATGACAGGATTATGATCGTAATCAGGATGGATTGCTGATCGGATTGTCGTTGTTGGATTTGAACCGCCTGTGTCATTTCTTTTGTAATTAATAAATAGCAATCGGTAGCTGAAACAAAAATCAATTTTAAATCCATTCTTCCACCGTCTAAATACCCACTTGTGTTATTAAACACAAAATCCATACCATTTATTGTGTTAAAAGAAGTTAGGACGAGCACCTTATCAATCTTTTCTGTCAGTTCATGCGGGGTCAGGGCTTCCTTTTCCAAAATAAATTTGGTAATCAGCCTATTGGGAATTGCTTCTATATGATTGAAAATGACCTCCACATTCTCCGGAGGGTTCTTCCAGATTTCATCTCCTGACCGCTCTTCCTTTCCGATAAATGTTCCCAATACCGACTGCGGAAAGTATTTCTTGTTCAGGATATTGCGGCTGTCTGCCAGCACATAAACCGGAATCTTATACTGTTTTGCCGCCGCCGCCAACAGATGCGCGCCCGATTTCGTAATGAATGTTTCATGCATGATGATATCACAACCCATCAGAACGACATCCACTTCCGGCAGAAACCTGCCGAGTCCGGCATCATCGATGACGGTTACTTTGTTGCCTCTGGAAGCGAGCTCTGCAGCCTGTTCCTTTCCTATTTTATCCTGCAGGGAAACCAGTTGATTAAGTTGAACTTCTTTTTGATGCACATTCAGCAAATCCACCAATGACTGAATATTTACATCATTGCCGAACAACAAGAGCGTCTTATTCTCAAAATCAAAAGTCTGGCTGGCTGTTTCCGCTGTCTTTCTGTCCACATTTTTCCAGCGCTCCTGAAACACTTCCAACAACTCCTTAATGAGGATGGGCTGCCCTTCCGGATCTATCTTGAGCAAAAAGTGGTTGATGTAATGGTTGACCGAAGTGATGTTGGGTTTTTCAGTGATGACGATGCGCAACCCCTGAATCATTTCACGCACTGACGTGGAGACCTTATTGTCCGAAATGAGTGAAAAGAGATTATTCACCGTCTTAGTGGCATTCTGAAAAGCCTTTGCGCTTTCCACAATCGGATTTTCAGTTATTTTTTTGAATAAACTCATGCAGGTTATGGGTTATAAAGTTATAAGTTATGTGCATTATTTTCTTAAATTTCAGTCAAATAATGAATAACCGTCAACTTACAAATTACTTCCATTTTATATTACATCCCATGCTGGGAAATTGATTATCGCTTACAGGCATTCCGTTCAACAGATTATCCAGTGCAGCACGAATGTCTTTTTCCATCCGGAATGCTGTCATTCTTCGGGCGGGAATCATCCAGTTGTCCGCGGTACACACACTTCAACCCCTTGTCGTAGATACTGAAATCTGGTGTACAGGCGGCGTGATAGGCTTTTGCCACTTCCTGAGTGGCATCATACAGATAGGGAAAAGGATATCCCTCTTCCAAAGCAGTCTCTTTCATCAATTCAGGCGCATCCTGCGGATAGTTGACGATATCGTTGGAACTGATGGCTATAAATGCAACACCTTTCGGCATATAATCATTCGCCAGGCTGACCAACTGTTTGTTCACATGCCTGACATACGGACAATGATTGCAGATAAACATGACAACGGTCGCGTTTTCTCCTTTCAGCCCCTCTAAAGAAAATTCTTTACCGGAAACGGTATCCGGCAGTCGGAAATCGGGTGCCTGATAGCCTAAAGGAATTCGGATGGTTTCAGTTGCTGCCATTATAAATCAATAAAAGTTATTATTTCAAAAATACCACTATTCAACGTATATCCCTATTTCCTTTTCCACACTTTTGCATATATAGGGTGTTTGGAACGAAGCGTCACCAACGGGTCTAATTCCGGCACAAAATGTTCATCCACCTCGATATTAAAGCGTTGCAGGATCATGGCTAAACACACCTGCATTTCCTGTATGGCAAAATTATTTCCGATGCACAATCTCGGGCCACCGCCAAACGGGAAATAGGAATACTTATGCTTTTCCTTCAGGTTTTCAAACGAAAACCGTTCGGGCACAAAATCAAACGGATGTTCCCACACCTGCTCATCGTGATGCACCACGTAAATGGGCATAATGACATTGGTATAGGGTGGAATTTCATAGCCGTTGATTATATCTTTTTCTATGGTACGGCGCCCCATAATCCATGCCGGCGGGAAAACAACGCATGGATTCATCAATCACCTGTTTGAGGTAATGCAATCCCCGTATAGTCTGCGCCGTCGGGATTTCACCTTTCAGTTCATCTTTTATTTCTTGATTTAAAACAGCCCGCTTGTCCGGATGTTGTGTAAGCAGATAAAACGTCCAGCCCAACGCAATCTGGGTGGTTTCATGTCCTGCTACAAAAATCGTCAATATCTCATCGCGCAGCTGTTTGTTGCTCATCACTTCTCCCGTTTCTTCGTCGCGGGCTTCCATCAGCATGGACAGCAAATCTTCATGGTCTTCTTTTTGTTTCCTGCGGCGGTCGATGATGGAAAAGAACACATCATCCATGGAGTGGAGCACTTTCTTTTCTTTAAGATTATGCGGCGTAGGCACCCAGTCCGGCAGGTGGAACGGATTGTCGATACGCTGTGTGATGAATTCACTTCCTTCAGAAACAAGGCTGTAGATCTTGTCAGTGGTGCTTTCTATTTCGTTGTAAAAGAGTGTGCTGTTGACAATATCCAGTGTCAGCCTGTATAATTCCTTACCCAGATTGACCGGCTGGTTCGTATCGGCATACTTTTCGAGATGACCGATGCATTTTTGCGTCTGCTCCACCATATTGCGGAACATCAGGTTTAGTTTTTCCTTGTGAAAGGCCGGCTGCGCCAGCCGTCTCTGTCTTTTCCAGAATTCACCCTCACTCGTCAGCAATCCGTTTCCCAGAAAAAGTCGGATGGAATCATATGCAAAACTTTTGGTATAATTCTTATTGTTATCGACCAGCACATATTTTATCCATTCCGGATCAGTCAGCACCACCACCCTGCGTGTCGGAACTTTTATCCGGTACATATCGCCCATCTTTTTCTTTTGGCTCTGGAAAAACTGAATGCGTTCATTTCTTAACTGCAGCAGATTCCCAAGAAAAATATTCAGGGTATCGGGGTGCGGGAGTTCTTCAAACTTCTTCGTCATTAACATAACGTGGATATTTCAATTCAGGCAAGTTACGTTACTTTTTCAACTTTGCAGTTAACATAAGATGAATCTTTACGTGCGGAAAATATGGAAATGGACGAAGCGAGCTGTCATCGCTTTTTTTGTCTTAAGTATCCTATCCGCCATCGCCTTTCGGTTTATCCCGTTCCGGTCACCCGCTGATGCTCATACGTTGTGTTGAACAGGTGGCAGAAGGAAAGTTTCCGGTAATTAAAAAAGATTGGGTACCCTTAAAGGATATGTCTTCCAATATTGTATTAGCCGTGATCGCTTCGGAAGACCAGAAATTCGCCGAACATTTCGGATTCGATTTTGAAGCCATAGAAAAAGTAGTGAAGCAAAATGAGAAGCTGAAGAAAAGAGGCAAGCCCATCAAGGGCGGAAGTACCATCAGCCAGCAATGTGCCAAGAATGTCTATTTGTTTCCGCAACGCAGTTACCTTCGCAAAGGGCTGGAAGTCTATTTCACCTTCCTGATCGAACTTATCTGGAGCAAGAAACGTATCCTGGAAGTGTACCTGAATGTGATTGAGATGGGCGATGGCATTTACGGGGTGCAGGCTGCCTCCAAGACCTATTTCAAGAAGGATGCAAAAATCCTGACATCTTCCGAGGCCGCCCTGATTGCTGCGGTATTGCCCAATCCCAGAAAATGGAATGCCGGCAAACCCAATGGTTATATAAAGAAAAGGAAAAACTGGATACTGCGTCAGATGGGTCATCTCAGAGGTACCGTGGAACTTTAAAATACAGACATGAAAACACAAATTTTCACAATTCTAATTACCTGCAGTTTTTCCCTGTTTGCCGGTGAAGTCTTTCTCTGCAAATCCTATACCGGCAAGGGTATCCCTACGGAATCCAAAAGGGAATGGCAGGCAAAGACAGACAAGATATGCGTCGTCTATCATCATGATAAAACCTACCCTGTCAGTGCAAAGTACAGATTAAGCATCGCCAAACGGGTCGAGAAATTCTACTTTTCACGGTTTTACAGCCAGGAAATGCCCGTAAAGAAAGGAACCAGCTGGACAGCCACCTATTCCAAGATTGAAGAACCCGGGGACTATATCATTTCCATTATTGATGACAATGGCTATATTTTGGGTGAACAGAACTGTACCATTAAATAAGCGCAGTTAACCTGGTGAGGAATAGTGCTATTTTGCCGATTAATGTTATTTTTGCACCTCGTTACAGATGAACTTTATCGATGCCTCCACCTATTATGTCCGTATGCAAACGCATCTGAAGTTTGTGCACATCCACTGTATCAAACGCCCCAGCCCCAGGCGATTCATCATCGGCATCCTCTATTTCATCGTTTTAAACATTGTCGGCATCACCAATACCCTTTGGAGGCTGATGGATGAGATTTTATTTCCCAACTACAGGGAAATTGAAATCAAACAGCCCGTCTTCATTATCAGCAACCCCAGAAGCGGCTCCACCTTCATGCACCGCCTTATGTGCCTCGACGAAGAAAAGTTTGTATTCAACCTCCTTTACCAGACGACCTTCCCTTCCATCACCTTTTACAGGATGATGCAGTTTTTCAATACGGTGGACAAAAAGATTGGAATGCCTTTACATAAGCTATTGGATTTCGTGAATGGTATTTTATTCAAAGGCTGGGATGACATTCATGCCACCGGTTTTAATAAATCCGATGAGGACGAGGGTTTGCATTTCATTTCTGGCATTTCTCCTTCCGTTGGACTGGTCACCCCGTTCTTAAATGAATTCAAAGAGCTTTATATACCGGATAAACTGGATGCAAAGAGCAGGGAGGATATCAAGAAATTCTACCTTGCCACCATTCAGCGATGGATGTATGCATTAGGCAGCGATAAAATATTTTTGAGTAAAACCGTGATGAGTTCCGGCAGGCTGGAACTGCTGCAGGAATTATTCCCGGATGTTAAGATTGTATTTTTAGTCAGGAGCCCGTATCAGGCAATTCCATCTTTCACGTCCATGTTTGCTGAACCCTGGTCACTGTTTTATCCCGACATACCCAAAAATTCAGACGCATACCGTGAATGGGGTGAATTGGGAATCGAATATTACAAGTACTTCAATGAAAAAAAACTTTCCTTTAAAAAGGAAAACCTGATGACCATTTCTTACAATGATTTTGTATTACAGCCGAAAGAAACGATTCTGAAGATATACGAACAACTGAAACTTGAAATAACGCCGGAGTTCAGGGAAAGGCTTGAAAATGCGACATCCTCCGCCAAACAATATACCAGCAAACACTCCTACTCCCTCGAAACCTACGGGTTTGACAAGGAGCATATCTGCCGGGAACTGAATTTTATCTTTGAGGAATTCGGATTTGAAAAATAATCCTCAGTGTACAATCTTATAGACCAATTCTTTCATCAGATCGGCATCCGTGGTACCACCGGTGGCGTACAGCCCTTTTGCCCTGGCATCGTACTCACAAATCAGCTGTACAATCTCTCTCGTTTTCGGGAGCGGATAATACCTCAGTCCGTCCGTGACATCTTTGGGTATCCAGCCGATAACGGCGGCGGCGGCCTTCGCATCGCCTATGGTCTGTACGACAAACAATTTGCTGAAGTGATTGTACAGATAGGCTAAAATCATAATCAGCGGCCCTGCCTTCGGATTCTTTTCGAAATACAGCACCATTTTCATCGCTTTGGAAAAATCCCGCTGGATGATGGCCTTGTTGAATTCCGTAACGTTATATTCCTTGGAGATGCCGATATACTTTTCAATGATTTCTTCCGTAATGGCTGCTTTTTCCGGCAACATCACAGACAGTTTATCCATTTCATTGGATATCCTGGAAAGGTCATTCCCCAGATTATCCGCCAATACCCGAGCGGCGGCATCCGAAATGGAAAAGCGGTTCTTTTTTACATACCCCGAAATCCAGGCGGGCAGCTTATCTTCCGTAATTTTCTGCGATTCGAAATAGATGGTTTTCTTCTCTATCGCTTTTGCCAGGCTGGTTCGTTTATCCAGCGTCTTGTTCTTATGGCAAAAGACCAATACCGTAGAAGCTGCCGGATTTTCGAGGTATTTTTCCACCACTTCCCAGTCCTTTACCTTAAATTCCTGCGCCTCCCGGACAATAACCACCCTTCGTTCGGCAAACGTCGGATATTGTTTCGCTTCGTTGATTACCTGAACAGGGTCACTGTCCTTGCCGTAAAACAGGGAAAAATTAAAATCTTTTTCGTGCGGTTCCAACGCATTATCCGAAATGAAATTTTCTATCAGGTCGATATAATACGATTCTTCGCCGCACAGGAAATAAACAGGGTCAAACTTCTTTGCCTGCAGATTTTTCCAGATGGTATCGAGGGTAGCCGCCAAAATGTATTTCCGTTTACAGCACACAAGTTACAACTATGCACTGCAATAAAAAACAACCTGTAATGTAATTGATTCAACAGTACGTTGCGGATGTGAATAGATACTCGTCAGCCTTTGAGGATTTCGATAATATCGTTCTGCATTTTCATGGCGATATTATTGGCTGTTTTTTCGGTAGAGCTTTCCGCATAAATCCGGATAATCGGCTCGGTGTTGGAGCCGCGCAGATGCACCCAATCCTGGTCGATGTCAATGCGAAGTCCGTCGCTGGTATTCTGCGGATACTGTGCGTATTTTTCCTTTATTGTCTGAATGATATTCGCCAGGTCCATTCCCGGCTCGAGCTGTATCTTATTTTTGGAAATCACATAATTCGGATACTGCGACCTCAGCGAGTGCATACTTTTGTTGGATGTTGAGAGATGCGATAAAAACAAGGCGATTCCGACCAGTGCATCCCTGCCGTAGTGTAATTCCGGATAGATGACACCGCCGTTTCCTTCGCCGCCGATGACGGCATTGACCGCTCTCATCTTTTCCACCACATTCACCTCACCCACAGCCGAAGCATGATATTCCACGCCGTGTTTCTGACTGATATCCCGCAGTGCCTTTGTAGAAGACAGGTTTGAAACGGTGTTTCCTTTTTTAAACTGCAACACATAATCGGCAATGGCCACCAGCGTGAATTCTTCTCCGAATGGAATACCCTGTTCATCGATGAAAGCCAGACGGTCCACATCGGGATCCACGGCGATACCGATATCCGATTTCGTCTGTTTGACTTCAGATGCCAGATTGGCCAGATGTTCCGGCAACGGTTCGGGATTGTGCGCAAATTTGCCGGTAGGCTCACAATACAGTTCCACAATATTCTCTACGCCCAATGCCTTCAATAATTTCGGAGCGGCAATACCACCCACACTGTTAACGGCATCCACCACCACTTTAAATTTTTTGGCTTTGATGGCAGCTGTGTTCACCAATGGAATGGCCAGTATCTTTTCAATGTGATAATCGAGGTAGTCTTTCCGGGTGACAACACCCAGCTGATCGACTTCCACAAAATCAAACTTTCCGGAATTGGCGCGTTTCAACACATCCTGCCCCACCTTTTCGGAAATGAATTCCCCTTTATTGTTCAGCAATTTCAAGGCATTCCACTGTTTCGGATTGTGGCTCGCCGTAATGATGATGCCGCCATCCGCCTGTTCTGCCGTCACCGCCATCTCTACAGTCGGCGTGGTTGCCAGTCCGATGTCTATCACATCCAGTCCGATGCCCAGCAAATTACCCACTACAATATGATGCACCATCTCGCCGGAGATGCGGGCATCTCTGCCCACCACGATTTTTTTTCCATCCTTCTGTTTGAGGATAGTACCGAACGCCAGTGCGAATTTCGCGATATCAATCGGTGTCAGCGCATCGCCCGGTTTTCCGCCTATCGTCCCACGAATGCCTGATATGGATTTTATTAATGACACTATTTAAAATTTAGTGAGGCAAATGTAGACAATAATGCCTTACGAACGAAAAGTAAAGATTCGAACACGTGTTAAAATAACATTCCGATAAGGAAAAAATACAAAAAGATTAATGTCTAGCGGGCTCTTTCAGCAGACATTCCCAATGATTTCGGGTACACGGATTTTATCCACTCATACGCACCGAAGAGTACTGCAACAAAGAATATATCACCTAAAAGGCTGTATTTAAAGAATGGAACCGCCATGATAAAACATTTGACAAGACCGGCTGCATCAGCGGTGTACAAACCGCCAAACATCCACACACCTCAATTGGTGATAATGAAAAACAAGACGGAACTGACGAGTGTAACCGCAGCCGTTTTAACCACATTGATTTTATCGGAATGCAGTAACCAGCCCAGGCAAACACTCAGCAGGATGGCACCGTACACAAAAAAGATGGTATTGTGCAGCAGGGTGTAATTGTTGATATAAGAAAGCAGCACATCACTCACCAGCATGGTTAATACCGGTATGAGGAGCGACCATCTCTTATCCTGAAATTTAGCGCCGGCAAACAAGGCCATCGCCATAACGGGCGTAACATTGAATGGATGCGGGATAAGCCTGAAAATGACGGTTGCAGTGATTAAACCGGTGATTACCCAAAATTTTGATGTGTTCATTTGATGTCTGTTATGTTACAAATATAAAAAGTAAAACTGAATTTTGTTCATTTCAGAAATCATTGTTCAAAATATGTTCCATATTCCTTTCGGCTAAAGCGGAAACGGTCATAGCCGGATTGGAGCCTGCGCAGCATCCCGGCAGTAATGCGCTGTCGATGACATACAGCTTGTCGTTATTTTTCACCCTGCCATAGAAATCGGTGGCTTTACCAATCACCATTCCGCCGCACGGATGGGCGGAAGAATCGGATTTGGGAACCTGTCCTATAATCGTGCTGTTTGAACCACCGTTAATCCTGTTTATTTTCTTAATGGTTTCCACAAACGCCTGATTCACCGTTTTTTGATAGGATTGTCCGGCCGGCGGATAATCGAGGTACACATCATCTTTTGCAGAATCGTAGTGGAATGTTCCGAAATTTTTCACCAGTCCGATGGCAAAGTAGCTTAAACAATCACATTCAAATCCCAGCGGAAATGCGAGATGTTCAATATAGATGGGCGCTATCGGATTATTGAAATCCGGTGTGGAATAATTTGGCGGAAAGGCCTGATCTTTTCCGGAAGGATAGCTCAGGGATTGGCGCAAAATAAAGGAACTGCCGTTATGTCCCCATCCCATGCCTACTTCCTCATTCAAATCAGGGAGCGTGCTTTTTGCCTTTGCCTTTGTCATCAGTCTGGACGTATTGACGGAACCTGCAGCCAGAAACAGGTATTCCGATTCATAGGTCACTCTGTTCAGTACCCTTCCCACCTCATCAATTTCGTGCACATAGACCGTATAATTTCCGTCACAGTTTTTAGCGATATCTTTCACCACGGACTGGGTCTTGATTTCCAGCCTGCCCGAATCCAGTGCCCATTTGAGGTAATTGAACTCCGCGCTGTGACGTGCCCCGCTGCTGCAGCCGAACATGGATTCTCCCTTTATGGAAGATGCTATGCGTGTTCCGTCGATTTCTTCCCGTATCTTATTCCAGTCGTACGTGATATCCACTTTCTCCACTTCCAGACCCGCATTTTGATTTTCGGTTTTAAACCGCTCATAATGGTGAAAATTCGGATGCTGCGCGATATCCTCCGGCATGGGTGTTGCCTGGAATTTCTCCTTCACCAGCGGATACCATTTACTGTTCATTTCCGCATACGAAATCTCCGGCGGAAACACCTGATTGTACATTTCCTCTTTGGGCTGAGAAAAAATGCCGCCGTACACCGCCGTTCCGCCGCCTAACAATGCAGGTGCGATGACCGTCATATTGTTTCCTTCAAACCGTTCCATGACACCAATGTATTTATCGACCCTGTAAACAGGAGGCAAAAATGGGTTGGCACAGATCGTTCCTAAAAATGTCGAGCGTTTATCCGCCCTGGTCGTCACAATCTGATCCATCGCCACTCCTGCAGGTGGCGCAAAGATGGAACGGGTGCCGTCACCGGTATCCCAGAATTTTCCCCGCTCCAATAACAACACTTCATGGCCGGCTTCCGTCAGGCGATGTGCGGCAATGGAACCGGCAAATCCGCTGCCGATAACGATTGCCTTCTTTTTGACAGATGATGAAGCCGTATCGCAATGATAGGGATTGTAAGTCACTTTTCCGCAACTTTCCATAGCCATTGCCGCCGCCGATAAGGAACTTAATGCCACAAACCGGCGTCTGCTGATTTTACCTGAATTGATTTCCTGAGTATCTTTCATTCTGTTTCTTAAAAATCGTTGTTTAAAATGTGTTCCATATTTCGCTCCGCCAAAGCGCAGATCGTCCATGCCGGATTGCAACCCGCCGCACCCGGCAGCAACGCTCCGTCTATGACGTATAGTTTGGCATTATTTTTTATCCTGCCGTAATCATCCGTTGCTTTTGCCAGCACGGCACCGCCGAGCGGATGGTAGGTAGAGGTATCCAAAGGGATGGCGCCCAGTAATCCGTTCAATGCGCCCCCATTCTGCGAGATGATTCTGTCCAGTATTGCCTTGGCAGCGGCATTCATCACCTGCTGATTGCTCAGGCTGCGCTGTGGATAAATCAGGTCAGCCGTATCGGTAGCGGCATTGTACTTAAAAATACCCCTGGAGTTATGCAATCCCATAAAATTGTACCCGATGGCCCGCAAATCAATACTCGAAAAGTTGAACGGGAAATTCTCAATATAAAAAGGCATGTCAGGATTTGATACATCCTGCGCGGCATATACAGGCGGGAAACTTTGCTGTGCTCCGGTCGCCACATTGATACCGCCTCTCAGGAATAAGGAAGAGCCGTTATTGCCCCAACCCTGCCCGACAAACCCGTTCAGGTAGGGAATCGTATTTTTTGCTTTCGCTTTGGTCAACAGAACGGAAGTGCCGATGGAACCGGCTGCCAAAAAAACATACGCACAGCTATAGATGACGGAAGCCGTCACACTGCCAGATTCGTCTATTTCATCGGCATAAATCAGGTATCTGTTATCACAGTTCAGGACAATTTCCCTTACGATGGTCTGTGTTTTTATCTCGAGCCTACCCGTTTCTTTTGCACGTTTCAGATACGTATCATTCGTGGTGATTTTCACTCCGCTGTTCGTGCCAAACACACATTCTCCGGCGACAGCAGACTTTACCTTCGTGCCGTTGATTTCTTCCTGCAAAACGGACCAGTCGAAATTGTTCTGCAGTTTCACCGTTTGCAGGCCCGCCGCCTCATTGTGTTGTTTGAAAATATCTTTATAGCGGAACAACGGATGCTGCGCCAGTGTGTCCGGAATTTCCGTACAGTTCATATCCTGCAGCACCATCGGGAAATAGGAGGTATCCAATTCGGTGTAGGAAACCGAACCGGAAAAGATACGGTTGAAAACGGCTGCCGACGGCTTTGCCCAGATGCCGCCAAACGTTACGGAGCCGCCGCCCAGGCAGGCCGCTGCGTTGACCGACATATTCTGTCCCTTGAATTTTTCGAGGACACCGATGTATTTGCGGGCGTAGGAAATCGGCAACCCGAAGGGAAGCGGATTTTCAAGGCTGAGCCAGGCTGCGCGGTTGTCAGTACCGAATGCGTCTGAAAATACTTTGGTGGTTCCGTCCGTCGTCCATTCTCTTCCTCTCTCTAAAAGTGTCACCTCCTGCCCGCTTTCCGTCAGGCGTCTGGCGGCGATACTGCCGCCAAAGCCGCTTCCGATAATGATGATTTTTCGGGAAAGGAAGCTGCCGGTCAAGCAGCGCTGATTATTCAAAACTGGTATGTTTGGAGTACAGCGAGCTACTGCCAACCCGGCTGCAGCCATGCCGGACAGTTTTAAAAAATCCCTTCTTTCCAGGTGCTTTTGATTAGCTTTCGGTAAAAACATCTGTCTGTTTACTTAAACGAAGATACAAATTTTACCAAACAAACGTTTGGTGGATTATAAATTTTCAATTTCTCCTATTTTTCCGGAAATGTAGCCAAATGGGTGTTGAAAACTCCCAATCTTCTGTCTTCAAAGAATTTGCGGAGTGCAAAGGCGGAGGAAGAGAATGCCATTTCCTTCCAGGGAATCTCCTCTTCGGAGAACAGGGCTGATTCTATGCTTTCCTCGCCGTTGCGGATGATGCCGTCTTTGAGGCGGGCGAGGAAGTGGATATACACCTGATTCGCCTGCGGCAGGTTATAGACCGTCAGCACCTGCTGTATTTCAATTTCCGCACCCGCCTCTTCCCAGGTTTCGCGTATGGCACCGTCTTCGGTTTTCTCGAAATCTTCGAGATAGCCGGCGGGCAGATTCCAATAGCCTCGGCGCGGCTCGATGGCACGGCGGCAGAGCAGCACCTTATCCTCCCAAATACAGAGGGCGCCCACCACCAGCTTGGGATTGGTGTAGTGGATGGTATTGCAATGCTCGCAGACGATACGTTCGCGGCCTTCGGCAGGCTTGAGGACGACCGGCTGCCCGCAGGCGCTGCAAAATTTGTGAAGCGGAAACATGGAGACAAGGTAGCAGTAAAATTTCAGATGACAAAAAGTTCGGCTGGCGAGAGTGGGAAAATAATTGGAAGAATATTATGGAATTTTACAAATTTTTGTCTCTCAATACTAAACCGAATAGAATATGGAATGGAAAGCGCGTATCGTCAAGTATAAGCACGAAAACAGAATTGCCGTGTATTTCGAAAAACGCAAAGAATTGATTGCACGCATCAAAAAACTGGAGGATGCACGCTGGAGCTACACTTTAGGAGCCTGGCACCTGCCGAATACGGCAGAAAACCGGAAACGGTTTAAACTGGAAAATGCGGTTCTGGCAGCAGATAAATCCGCAAAGGCGGAACAATTCAGCCGGTGGCTGAAATCCAGACGGTACAGCGACAATACGATAAAAACATATACCGATGCCCTGAAATCATTTTTGCTTTTTTACAATACCAAGCCCGTAGAGGAAATTACGAATGTAGATCTTATCACTTACAATAACGAATTCATTTTAAAGAACAATCTATCCGCATCGTACCAGAACCAGATAGTGAATGCAGTGAAACTGTTTTTCAGAACCATAGAAAACAAAGTGATGAATGAAGAACTGATACACCGGCCAAAGCGGGAGAAAGTGTTGCCGAATGTATTGAGCAAGGAAGAAATAAAATTAATTTTGGATGCACACAGCAACATTAAACACAAAGCCATGTTATCGCTGATATACAGTTGTGGATTGCGATGCGGTGAATTGCTGGCTTTAAAACCCAAACATATAGACAGCAAAAGAAATATCCTGATTATTAAACAGGCCAAGGGAAGAAAAGACCGGATTACACCGTTAAGCAGCAAGATAATCGAATTGCTTCGTGCATACTATATTGCTTACAAACCCGTTGAATACCTTTTTGAAGGGCAAAACAAAGGACAAGACTATGATGAACGTAGCTTACAAAATATTCTGAAGCAAGCATTACAAAAAACAGGCATTAAGAAACCCGTTACCTTACATTGGCTAAGACACAGTTATGCAACGCATTTACTGGAAAACGGTACTGATTTACGGTATATACAAGAGATACTTGGGCATAGCAGCAGCAAAACGACAGAGATATATACGCATGTAAGCACCAAGAATATACAAAAAATCATATCCCCGTATGATTATCTATAAAAAAAATGTTAGATTTGAATGAATAAAATAAACGTCATTTTATGGCGGGTATACATCCCAAAAAGGAAGGATACCCGCAACTTTATGGCGGGTATAAACAAGTTA